>CAZZWY010000153.1:0-8349 GCA_964657785.1 uncultured Acetobacteraceae bacterium | reverse complement strand
CCGCGCAGCGACCATTTCGCAGGCGGCACTTCAGGCCGCGGCCAGCACCCACAAAGCCTCCGTGGCGGAGCACGGTCTCGACAAGCAACAGACCGCGCTGGCCGGCGACTTGCGAGCCGCGATGCGCAAGGCCGGTGTCGATCTGTCCGGCGCGGTCGAATTCTCGGTGAGCAGCGATGGCAAGGTGGACATCCACGGCACCGATGCCGACAAGGCGGCCACGACGAAGTTCCTGAATGCTGATCAAAGCAAGCCCAGCTTCGCGACCCGCATCGCCACGCAGGCGAAGGACGCGCTGAACCTCTCGGCGTCGATCCGTCAGAGCGCGGCGATTTCACAGGCCGCCCGCTACGGTGGCAAGTCCGCCGGGGTGATGTCGCTCTACACCTCGCTGATGCAGTCATCGAGCTCGGCGACGGCCGTGTTCGCCGTGTCGGCGACCGGCAGCTCGTTGACCTATCCCGGCTCGCTCACGGCCCAGGCCTGACGCACCGGCCTCCGGCCTGGCGGGTTCGCCGCCTCGGCCCCGCTCACGGCGCCCGCTTCAGCCGGATATGCGCCATCAACCCGCCCTCCGGCGCGTTCTCCAGCCCGAAGGTGCCGCCCATCCGTTGCACCGCCTTGTCGACGATCGCGAGGCCGAGGCCGGCGCCGGTCGCGGCGGTGCGCGCCGCGTCGCCGCGGAAGAACGGCGTCGTGAGCTGCGCGAGCTTTCTCGGGTCGGCGCCGGGGCCGAAGTCGCGTACCGAGAGAATGACCCAGAGCCCGGCGCGCGCATACGTCACGAGCACGCGCGCGATGCCGGTCGCGGGTGTGCGGCCGTAGCGGCGGGCGTTCTCGAACAGGTTCTGCAGCACCCGCCCGAGTTCAACGTCGTCGGCCATGACGCGGGTGTCGATCGCGACGCGCGCGGTGATGACGATCTGCGTCGGGTCGCGGAACGCCGCCATCTCCCGGTCGACGACGCTCGACAGGTGCACCGGCGTCAGCTTGGTGTCGCCGGGGCGGGCGTAGTCGAGGAACTTGTCGATCGTGGTGTCGAGCTGGTCGATGTCGAGCGCCATGTTGCGCTTGGCTTCTTCGTCCTGCACGCTCATCTCGGCTTCGAGCCGCAAGCGGGCCAGCGGCGTGCGCAGGTCGTGCGAGATGCCGGCGAGCATCACCGCGCGGTCCTGTTCGACCTTCGCGAGCTCGCGCGCCATGCGGTTGAAGCCGATGTTGACCTCCCGCACCTCGCTCGTCATCGTGAATTCGTCGAGATGCGAGTCGTACTCGCCCTCGCGGATGCGGCTCGCGGCGAAGGAGAGTTCGCGCAGCGGCTGATTGATGAGGCGGGCGATCAGTGCCGAGCCGAGCACGGTCGCGAGCAGCGCGAAGCTGCCCCAGAGCGTGAGCGTGTTCCACGACATCGGCCCGATGCGGATCGGATCGGCCTGCAGCCAGTAGGGATCGCGCTCGATCGAGAAGCCGACCCAGATGCCGGGTGCGCCGTTGACCGAACTCGCGACCAGGGTGTCGGCGCCGAGCTGGGTCACGAGCTCGCGCGCCATCACGCGCGAGACCCTGTCGTCCTCGAACGGCTCCCATTTGTCGCTCCGCTCGCGCGGGGCGAGCTGCAACGATTCCTGGTTCGAGATCCCCTTGATGAGCGCGATGCGGTTGATGCCGTCGGTCGAGCGCAGCGCCGCGCGCGTCAGCTTCACGAGGCTCGCGATCTGCTGGGCCGACTGCACGGCGCGCGGCTCGGTTTCCAGCGCGCGAAACGTCAGGGTCCAGGCGACGACGCCGGTCGCGAGCAGCACCGCGATCAGGAAGAAGGTGCGCCAGAAGAGGCTGAGGGCGAGGGTTCGCGCAGGCATCGCCGCAGCGATCAGGGAGCGCCGTCCGGGACGAACACGTAGCCGACGCCCCAGACCGTCTGGATGTAGCGCGGCTGCGCCGGATCGGGCTCGAGCATCTTGCGCAGGCGCGAGATCTGCACGTCGAGGCTGCGGTCGAAGGGCTCGAACTCGCGGCCGCGGGCGAGCTGGGCGAGCTTGTCGCGCGAGAGCGGCTGGCGCGGGTGGCGCACGAGCGCCTTCAGCATCGAGAACTCGCCGGTGGTGAGGGCGATCTGCCCGCCTTCCCTCGAGAGCCTGCGCAGCGCGAGGTCGAATTCGAACGGGCCGAAGTTGACGGTCTGGGCGTCGAGCGCCGGCGCGCCGGGCGCCTCGCGCGCCGGGCGGCGCCGCAGCACGGCGTGGATGCGGGCGAGCAGTTCGCGCGGGTTGAACGGTTTGGGCAGGTAGTCGTCGGCGCCGACTTCGAGGCCGACGATGCGGTCGACGTCTTCCACCTTCGCCGTGAGCATGATGATCGGCGTGAGGTCGTTGGCCGCGCGCAGGCGCCGGCAGATCGACAGGCCGTCCTCGCCCGGCAGCATCAGATCGAGCACGATCAGGTGGACGGTTTCGCGGGTCAGCAGGCGGTTCAGGGCCTTCGCGTCCTCGGCGAGCAGGACTTCGAATCCCTCCTGCGACAGATAACGGCGCAACAGGTCGCGGATGCGGGCATCGTCGTCGACGACGGCGACCCGGTCGGGGCGAGCGTTGGCGGGCTGGTTCATTCGGTTCTCCGACTTGTAACAGCGGCGATTCTGCGCACGTTCGAGGTGCATTTGAAGGGCAAGACCAGCTGTTACACCTAACCGCGGGTCATCTCCGCCGGGCTGCGCGGCGTTGAAGTCGGCACGTCACCCCTCGCCGTCCGACGAGCGGCGAACACCACTTTCAAAGGAGAACACACATGTTCCGGTTGCTTCGGACAACTTTACTGCGCGGGCTGATCGCCGCCGGCGCCCTGCTGTGCGCGGCGTCGCCGCGCGCCGAGGTCGCACCGCCGCCGCAGGGTGTCGTCAATCTCGGCGCGAGCGCGAGCGAGGACGTGCCGCGCGACGTCCTGAGCCTCGTGCTCTCCACCGGCCGCGACGCGGGCGATGCCGGCGCGGTGCAGCAGCAACTGAAGCAGGCCCTCGATGCCGCGCTGGTCGAGGCGCGCAAGGTCGCGCGGCCGGGGCAGGTGGACGTGCGGGCCGGCAGCTTCAGCGTCGCGCCGCGCTACACCGACAAGGGCGCGCCGAACGGCTGGCACGGCAGCGCCGAGCTGGTCGTGGAAGGGCGCGACATGGCGGCGATCGGCCAGCTCGCCGGGCGCATCTCGAGCCTGACCATCGCCCGCGCCGGCTACGACATCTCGCGCGAACTGCGGGCGAAGACCGAGGGCGACGTCACCGCGCAGGCGATCGCGCTCTTCCAGTCGCGCGCCGCCGAGTGCGCGCGGCAGTTCGGCTACACCGGCTATTCGATCCGCGAGGTCAGCGTGAACCCGGTCGACGCCGGGCCGGGCCGGCCGATGGCGGCGATGGCGATGGAAGCGCGGTCCGGGGCCAGCAAGGACGCCCTGCCCGTCGAGCCGGGGCGCGGAACGATCACGGTCAACGTCAGCGGGTCGGTCCAGCTGAGCCGCTGAGGGCCGGTTGCGGGGGTTCATGACCTCGGGTCTTGCGGCCTTGCCGTACGATGGTTGCCCGCCTCGAAAGCCTCCCATGACCACCGTCCCAGAACCGCGCCTGAAGTACGTCCAGTGTCTCGACAGCCGCGGCCTGCACCGCATGGCGTACTGGGAGTGGGGCGACGCTTTGAGCCCGCGCGTGCTGGTGTGCGTGCACGGCCTGTCGCGCCAGGGCCGCGACTTCGACACCCTGGCGCGGGCGATGAGCGGCGAGTACCGGGTGGTGTGCCCGGACGTCGTCGGCCGCGGCCAGTCCGACCACCTCGCCGACCCGATGGGCTACCAGATCCCGGCCTACGTCGCCGACATGGTGACCTTGCTCGCGCGGCTCGACGCCCGCACGGTGCACTGGGTCGGCACGTCGATGGGCGGGCTGATCGGGCTCGGCGTCGCGAGCCTGGCCGGCTCGCCGGTCGAGCGGCTGGTGCTCAACGACGTCGGGCCGGTGCTCGAGGCCTCGGCGATCGCGCGCATCGGCACCTACCTCGGCGCACCGCAACGCTGGCCGACGATGGCGATCGCAGCCGAGTACCTCGCCGGCATCTCGAAAGGCTTCGGCCCGCACACGCCCGAGCAGTGGCTGGACCTCACCCGGCCGATGCTCAAGGCCGACGGCGACGGTTTCAAGCCGCACTACGACCCGCAGATCGCCCTGCCGTTCCGGGCCGTGACGGCCGAGGGCGCGGCGCTCGGCGAGGCAGCGCTCTGGCGCGCCTACGACGCGCTGCGCTGCCCGACGCTGCTGCTGCGCGGAGCCGAGTCGGACCTGCTGTCGCCGGCCACCGCCGCCGAGATGACCCAGCGCGGCCCGAAGGCGCGGCTGGTGGAATTTGCCGGCGTCGGGCATGCGCCGACGATCGTCGACGCGGCGCAGGTCGCGGTGGTGCGGGAGTTCCTGCTCGAGTGAACGCACGCCGCCCGCACGGTGGGGTGCCCGCTCGCCGCCTTCGGGGCAGGGCGATCGGGGGCGGGCTCGACCTTGCGATCCGCATGAGTGCCATCCCCATGAGATTTGCATGAAAACCGGCCTGGTCTCTCCGGACGCCGGCGCGGCGTCGATCGTGCAGCTCACCGACCCACCGGCCGGCGCGGTGGCCGAGGAGGAAGTGCTCGCTCGCGCCCGGGCGTTCGCCGAACCCCTGCTGACGGGGCGGTCGCTCGCGACGGGCGAGCCGGCCCTCGCGCATGCCGATGCGGTCGCGCTGATCCTGCGGGCCATCGGTGCGGCGGCGTCGATGCGCGCTGCGGTCTATCTGGCACACGCCGCCGACTTCCTGACCCGCCCGGAAGAGGTGATCCGCAAGGCCTTCGGCGCGCCGCAGGCGAGTCTCGTCGTCAACGTCAGAAAGCTCGTCGAGTGGCAGCGCGCGGCGCGCGAGGCACCGCTTCGCGCCGGCGAGCACGTGCGGCAGAGCGAGCGGGTGCGCAACATGCTGCTCGCCTTCTCGCGCGACCTGCGGGTGGTGCTGATGCGTCTGGCGTCGCGGCTGCAGACCTTGCGCTGGTTCGCCGCGAGCCGGCAAGCGTGTCCGGCGGAAGTCGCCGCCGAAGCGCTGCACGTCTTCGCGCCGCTCGCCAACCGGCTCGGCATCTGGCAGATCAAGTGGGAGCTCGAGGACCTCGCCTTCCGCTTCCTGCAGCCCGACGCGTACCGGCAGGTCGCGCAGCTGCTCGACGAGCGCCGCGTCGAGCGGGAGGAGCGGCTCGAGGCGTTCCGCCGGCGGCTGCACGACGAGCTCGGCCGGGTCGGCCTGCGCGCCGACGTTCACGGCCGGCCGAAGCACCTCTACAGCATCTGGAAGAAGATGCAGGGCAAGCGCATCGACTTCTCGCGCGTGCTCGACGTGCGCGCGGTGCGGGTGATCGTCGCCGACGTGCCGAGCTGCTACGCGGCGCTCGGCCGGGTGCACGAACTCTTTCGCCCGGTGACGGGCGAGTTCGACGACTACATCGAGCGGCCGAAGGCGAACGGCTACCAGTCGCTCCACACCGTGGTCGAGGACGACGAAGGCCGCGCGGTCGAGGTGCAGATCCGGACCGCCGCGATGCACGAACATGCGGAGCAGGGCGTGGCCGCGCACTGGGCGTACAAGGAGGCGGGCGTCAAGGGCTATGCCGGCGCGAGCGCCGACCCGGCGCAAAGCGCGCGCGTGGCGGAGGCGCGCAAGGCGGTGCTGCGTCAGCTGCTCGCCTGGGAACGCGACCTCGAGGCGCAGGACGACGTCGACGACCCCGCCGGCTCCGGTGCGCGCGACGACCGCCTCTACGTCTTCACGCCGCAGGCCGCCGTCGTCGACCTGCCGGCCGGCGCGACGCCCGTCGACTTCGCCTACACCGTGCACACCGATCTCGGCCACCGCTGCCGCGGGGCGCGCGTCGATGGCCGGGTGGTGCCGCTCAACACGCCGCTGCAAAGCGGTCAGACGGTCGAGGTGATCAGCGCCAAGGAGGGCGGCCCGTCGCTCGACTGGCTGAATCCCGAGCTCGGCTATCTGAAGAGCCCGCGCTCGAAGGCGAAGGTGCGGGCCTGGTACAACGTGCTGGCGCAGAACGCGACCATCGCGCGCGGCCGCGAGGCGGTCGAGAAGCTCCTGCAGCGGGAAGGCAAGACGGCCGTCCGGCTCGACGATCTGGCCGCCCGGCTCGGCTTCCGCGGCGCCGATGCGCTGTTCGAGGTCGTCGGCAAGGACGAGTTGTCGCTGCGCACGATCGAGGCCCTGTTGCGCCCGGCGGAAGTGCTGCCCACGCCCGACGAGCAGGTCGCGCTGCGGCGCCCGAGTGCCGACGGCCACGGGGCCAAGGGGGGCGTGCTGGTCGTCGGTGTCGAGTCGTTGATGACGAGCCTCGCGCGCTGCTGCCGCCCGGCGCCCCCCGACCCGATCGGCGGCTACGTGACGCGCGGCAAGGGCGTGGCGGTGCACCGCGCCACCTGCAGCAATTACCGCGAGATGGCCGCGCGCACGCCCGAACGGGTGATTCCGGTCGCCTGGGGCACGCCGCGCAGCGACCGTGCGCCCCTCTACCCGGTCGACGTGGTGGTCGAGGCGAGCGACCGCCAGGGCCTGTTGCGCGACATTTCCGAGCTCTTCGCCAAGGAGAAGATGAACGTCACGGGCGTGCGGTCCGCGATTCCGGCGGCGGCACCGCCTTCATGAGCTTCACGATCGAGGTGACGGACGCCTCGAGGCTGGCGCACGTGCTCGGACTTGCGTCACGGATCGACGCGGTGCGCAGCGTCCGGCGGAAGTAGCTTCCATGCGGTCTGCTATAGTCGATGGCTGACCCAGGCGCGTAGCTCAGCTGGTTAGAGCACCACCTTGACATGGTGGGGGTCGATGGTTCGAGTCCATTCGCGCCTACCAAATTCGGTAGGAAAACAAGCACTTAGCGGAGACGCCAAGTGCTTTTTCAATTGTGGTATGGAAAAAGTACGGAGATCCTCACCCTCCGGAGGTTTCTGACCAAACCCCAGCCGCCGGGAAATTCACCCGGGTTACGGCCCCGGCATCGTCGAACCGATGCCCGATCTCTTTCGACGGGTCGGGCCGGCTCGCTTGAGCCCGATTCGGCGGCCAACATCTGACCCATCAAGCAACCCGACCTCGGTCTGGACCTAACGACTCAGCGAACTCGCAAGCGCGAATTCATGGCTCCGATAGGGTATGTAGTGGGTGGCATTGGTGACACTTGTTGTGCCGCTCGCGCGCGAGGGCGGGAAGGGGTGCGGATGGTTTCTGTCCAATGTTGCGGGTTCACTCATGCAGCAGTGGTCCACGCAGCGATCCGGAGTCTGCTGACGCCTGTTCGAAAGGCCGCATGGCATCCCGAACGAGGAGCCGTCATTCGGCAGCGCTCGTCAAAGTCGACGCTGCAGGCCGACTCCCTCCGGCGCGAGCCGGAAGTCGTCGACGTTGAGATGAATCGATGTATTCTTGCAAATACGTCGAGCCACCAGCTGCCACCCGAAACGCGAAAACATGCCGACTCCGCCTCCCTTCAAGCTCGCGTCCTCCGCAGTGGCTGCGACAGGGCCCATCGTCTCGGATCTGCTCCGGAATGACCGATCCTGCGTCCCGGATGAGTCGGCCGCCGACGTGCTTCCGCACGGTCGCACGCGCCTGGGCGACCTCAACCAGCACATTCACTGCTCGGTGTTGGGAACCTGCCTGAGCACGGCCGACCTGCGCAAGCTGATGGCCCGGTTCATCGACGTGCAGGGCGCGAGTGACCTGGATGTCCATCATGATGCCGTGCGTCTGGTCGGCGACGACGCACGGGTCGCGAAGGCACTCCACAAGGCGCTCGACAAGCGGCATGAGAGCTTCATCCAGCGCTATTCACGGACGCGCGACAGTCGCGAGCTGGAAGCGCTCTGGGAGGAAGCTCTTCGCCAGGGCGAGATTCCCGGCGCCTACTGGGCCGTGCTCACTCACCGAGATGTGTCGGTCGACCTGCGCCAGCGCGTCTTTGGAGACGTCCACATGCTGTCGCATCTCGTCGGCGCTGCGAACCGCGCCGATATCCGGCGGCTGGTGGCGCTCGAGAGAGACAACGCCGATCTGCAGGACCGGCTCGATCGCCAGCAGGCCCGCTCGCAGCAGTTGCTGGAGGAGCGCGATGCGGCGCTGACCAAGGTGCAACGCCACAGGGCATCGGAAGCGACGCGCCAGATGACGCTCGATTCCGCACAGCAAGCCGATCTTGACACCGAGGCATTGACCGCGATGGTGGCGGTTCAGACCAGTCGTCGCGAACGCGCCGAGCGCGAGGCGGCCGGTGCATCGGCCGACGCGGACCGGC
>CAZZWY010000152.1:0-8354 GCA_964657785.1 uncultured Acetobacteraceae bacterium | reverse complement strand
CGACGCGCCGAAGCCCAGGCCGTCCAGCCACGCTGCGAAGTCGCCGGCGGCCGGGCCGGCGTGCAACAGGCACACGAGCTTCGCTCCGGCATGCAGGCGAGCGCGGGCACGGGCGAACGGTGCCGCGTGCAGGCCGAGGCAAGTGACCCGCTCCAGTCGCCAGCCCAGCCGCGCCGCCGCCAGCGAGAAGGTGGACGCGGCCGGGGCTGCGTGCCACTCGGCGGCGTGCAGATGCCGCGCCAGCGTGCCGCCGACCCCGAACCAGAACGGGTCGCCGGAGGCCAGCACCACCACCCGCCGGCCGCGCGCCGCGAGCACCGGCGCGACGTCGAACGGCACCGGCCAGGCCCGGCCGCGCTCGCCGGCGTCGGCAAGCCGCAGGTGGCGCGGCGCGCCGAAGATCAGTTCCGCGGCGGCCAGCGCGGCGCGGCTCGCAGCGGACAATCCGGCGATCCCGTCCTCGCCGATGCCGATGATCTCCAGCCAGCGCTCAGCCACGCCCCGCCTCCTGCTGCTCGGCGGCTCGACCGAGGCCAGCCAGCTGGCGCGGGCACTCGTCGAGGCGAAGATCGACGCGTTGTTCTCGTACGCCGGCCGCACTCAGTCGCTGCGGCCCCAGCCGCTGCCGACGCGTGTCGGTGGCTTCGGCGGCGTCGTCGGCCTGACGGGCTGGCTGCGCGACCACCGCATCACCCACGTCGTCGACGCCACCCATCCGTTCGCGGCGCAGATGAGCGCCCACGCCGTGGCGGCCTGCGCGGCCACGGGCGTCCGCCTGATCGCCCTCGAGCGGCCGCCCTGGCGCCCCCGGCCGAGCGACGACTGGCACACCGTGCCGGACATCGAGGCCGCGGTGTCGGCCCTGCCGCCCACCCCTGCGCGGGTGTTCCTGGCCATCGGTCGACAGCAGCTCGCGCCGTTCGCCCGCCAGCCGCAGCACCATTACCTGCTGCGACTGGTCGACCCGGCCGAGAGCCTGCCCTTGCCGCAGGCGACGGTGGTCGTCGCCCGCGGCCCGTTCACCGTCGAAGGCGACAGCGACCTGCTGCGCGAGCACGCGATCACGCACCTCGTGACCAAGAATTCGGGCGGCACCGCCGCGGTCGCCAAGCTCGACGCGGCCCGCGCCTTGCGCCTGCCGGTCGTCGTGATCGACCGCCCCGCGTTGCCTGCCCGACGTTGCGTCGCGTCCGTCGCCGACGTGATGGCGTGGGTCGCTCATCCTGCGGACCTCGGCGTGTAGACGAACGGCCCGACGCGGCGGGTGGCCGAGTTGCCGACGATCACCACCGTGCGCATGTCGGCCAGCTCCGGCCGCGCGTCGGCGAGCGCGACGGTCCGGATCCGTTCCTCGGGCGTGCTGACGGCGCGCGCGAAAGTGATCAGCCGCTCGGCGCCGCAGACCGACCGCAGCACGTCCAGGATGCGGCCGAAGGTGTCCGGCCGGGCGGCGGAGCGCGGGTTGTAGAAGGCGATCGCGAAGTCGGCGGCCGCCGCGGCACGCACCCGGGACTCGATCAGCGCCAGCGGCTTCAGGTTGTCGCTCAGGTTGATTGCGCAGAAGTCGTGGCCCAACGGCGCCCCCGCCTTCGCGGCCGCGGCCAGCATGGCGGTGATGCCGGGGAGCACGCGAATGTCGAGGTCCTGCCATTGCGGCGCAGCGTCCAGCGCCTCGAATACCGCCGCGGCCATCGCGAACACCCCCGGGTCGCCGGAAGAGACCAGCACCGCCCGGCGCCCCTCCGCCGCCATCCGCAAGGCCGCTCGGGCGCGGGCCATCTCTTCCCGGTTGTCGGACGGGTGCAAGCTCAAGCCGGGTCGCCGCGCGATCCTGGCGACGTACGGGAAGTAGCCCAGTACATCGGTGGCGGTCTCGAGCGCGAGCGTCACCTCGGGCGTGATCATCGAGGCGTCGCCGGGCCCGAGGCCGGCGATGCAGAGGGACCCTCCGCTCATCCCCGCACCTCCGGACGGCGACCCTGCCCGTGGACGAGCACGATGGCGAAGTACGGGCAGTCGCTGCCGTCCACTTCCGCCAGCGGCACGACACGCTGCCTCGGCATCGTGCCGCGCTCGACCAGCCAGGCGGCCTCCAGCCGGCCCGCGGCCTCGAGGGCGCGGCGCACCCGGGGCAGGTTGCGACCCGTCTTCATGATCACCAGCGCATCGGCCGACCGCATGTGACGCAGCAGTTCCGCTTCGGGCAAAGTGCCCATCAGGACGACCATCACGTCGTCGCCCCAGGTCATCGGCACGCCGGTCACCGACCAGCAGCCGACCATCCCCGGAATCCCGGGAATGACGTCCACCTCGGCGCGGCCCTGGAGCCGGGTGTGGAGGTGCATGAAGGACCCGTAGAAGAACGGGTCGCCCTCGCACAGCACCAGCACCTCGCGGGTGCGCGCCAGGTGCGCGAGGCGGTCCGCCCAGGCGTCGTAGAACATCGACAGGCAGGCCTTGTAGTCGGCACCGTCGAACGGCAGCTCGGTCGTCACCGGGTACTCCATCGGGTACTCGACCACCCCGGGCGCCAGCAGGCCCTCGACGATGCGCCGCGCCTGCCCCGGCTGACCGCGCTTGCGAAAGTAGGCGACGTGGCCGGCGTTGCGGATCGCCCGGTCGGCCCGCACGCTGATGAGATCGGGGTCGCCGGGGCCGAGCCCGGCGCAGACGATGCGGCCCATCAGATCTCGCGCCACTGCGCCAGGGCGTTGACCGCGGCGACGGCGATCGCCGATCCGCCCAGCCGACCCTGCACCACGATCGCCGGCACCGGCGGGTCGGCCAGCAGCGCCGCCTTCGATTCGGCAGCGCCGACGAAACCCACCGGGCAGCCGATGATCGCCGCGGGACGCGGGCAGGCCGGGTCCTGCAGCATGTTCAGCAAATGAAAGAGCGCCGTGGGTGCGTTGCCGATCGCGACCACCGCGCCGGCCAGATGCGGCCGCCAGCGTTCGAGCGCGGCCGCACTGCGGGTCGTCTCCAGCGCGCGGGCCAGCGCCGGCACCTCCGGGTCGTGCAGCGTGCAGATCACCCGGTTGTCGGCCGGCAGGCGGGCGCGCGTGATGCCCTCGCTGACCATGCGCGCATCGCAGAGGACGGGCGCACCCGCTTCCAACGCCGCGCGGGCTGCGTCCGCCGCGTCGGGCGTGAACCGGATGTGTGCCGCCAGCGCCACCATGCCGGCCGCGTGGATCATGCGAACCGCGACGATTTCTTCGGCAGGCGTGAACGCCGTGAGGTCGGCCTCGGCGCGGATGATCGCGAACGACGCCCGGTAGATCGTCGCGCCGTCGGTTTCAAATCGGTGGCGCATCGGCGGTCTGCGGGAGATGAAGAAGGGCGGCTTCGGGCGACAGCGCGCGGACATCGGGGGTCGACGACGCCCGGCCATGGCGGATCAGGTCGAAGCCATCGGGCGTGGCGACGAGCGTCAGCGCCTCCGCCGCATGGGCGCAGCCCTTGGCGCATCCGGACACGTGCAGCAGCTCGCCGGCAGGCAGGTGTGCGGCCAGCCGCCGGGCGAGCGGCCGCGTCGGGGCGATCCCCTGGAGGCAGCTCGGCGCACCGCTGCAGGCCACGACGCGCAACAGCGGGTCGTCGGCGCGGTTGATCAGGCCGGTCAGTGCCGGTGCCACCGCAAGGCCCTCGATCAACAGCATGCGCCACGGCGTGATCCGAAGCGGACCGCGCGCTGCCAGCTCGGCGAATGTCGAGGCGCGGATCTGACCGAACTCGACACCGGCCAGCCAGCCCTGCGCCACCGGCCCGACCCGTGCCGGCGCCGCGGCCCGCGGCCACGCGTCCCATGGCTCGAACCCGGAAGGTAGCGGCTGGATCCCCACGCGGCTCCGGCCGACAAGCCAGCCGGCCAGCGCCATCGTGCAGGCCACGACCTCCCGGGCAGCGACCTGCGCGCCGACCGCCAGACGGTCGGCACGAACGATCAGACCGGTCGTGCCGCGCTCGATGCGAATGTCGGCCGAGGTGGACCGCAGGACGGCCGACTCGCCCGCATCCAGCGCGACGCCGAACTTGGGCGCCAGCGCCGGGGCGTCGGCACTCGTCAGCGCGTCGGCCAGCGCGCGGGCCAGATCGAGCGTGCCGTCACCCTCCTGCCAGAACGGCGCGACGACGATGTTGCGACGCGCTTCGGCCTCGGGATCGTCGTCGAGCAGACCGAGCTCGGCCAGGCCGTCGAGCAACGCCGGCAGCGCGGGTTCGGTCACGCCGCGCAACTGCAGGTTGGCCCGGCTGGTCAGATCGATCAAGCCGTTGCCGTGCCGCGCAGAGAGCGCCGCGATGCCGGCCGCCTGCCGGGGTGACAACCGTCCCGCGTGCGGCCGCACGCGCACGAGCAGCCCATCGCCGCCGCGCATCGGTCGCAAGGCGCCGGGGCACCAGCCTCGAATCATGGGCTCAGTCATCGGCGCGCCTGCCGGCCATCGCGTCGTGCATCTTCCTGTGGCACGTGTCGTGCAATTTCAGCCCATCGGATGCCGGGCTGCAGAAGACTTCGACGGCGACGAATGACGGTGCGCGAACGGACGGCCACCCGGCCCGCATCGCCCTCCGCAACGCCAGCTCGAAACGCACCAGGCCGGTATCCGGGCTCACGAGTGCCGGAATGCCTGCCCGAGAGGCAAGCCCCGAAGCCTGCGGCGCCTTCCCAGGTGAATCACCCAGTGGCTGCGTTGCCGCCTGCTCCTCGTCGACCGTTGCGGGGGCAGCGCCGGAATGATCGCGACTCGATTGTCGTGACGCACCGGCTTCCCGTTTAACCCGGCCTTCGTGCGAAGTCCGGGCACCTGCTGCTGTGTCGAAGTCTATCAGCGCGCTGCGGGCCACCGCGCAACGTCCGCACCGGAAACGCCGAGCCGCGCGGGGCGGCGACCCCCTCCTGTAGCATCCGCCCCCACATGAACTGGCCCTACGAACTGCAAGTCGGCTGGCGCTACACGCGCGCCGGCCGCGCCGGGCGGCGCAACGGCTTCATCTCCTTCATCTCGGGCGTCTCGATGCTCGGCATCGCCCTCGGCGTCGCCGCGCTCATCATCGTGCTGTCGGTGATGAACGGCTTTCGCAAGGAGGTGCAGGACCGGATGCTCTCGGTCATCCCGCACATCGAGGTCGTCTCGGCGGACGGCAACGCGCTGCCCGACTGGCGTGTCACCGCCGCGGCGGCACGGAAGAACCCGGCCGTCATCGGTGCTGCGCCCTTCATCGCGGCGCAGGCCTTGATCGCTCGCGGCGACGAGCCGCGGGGTGCGGTTCTGCGCGGCATCTCGCCGGCCGAGGAGGCGACCGTGACCGACATCGCCGCCGAGCTGCGCGACACCGTCTTCGCGCGGCTCGTGCCCGGGGGCTGGGGCGTCGTGCTCGGCCGCGAGCTCGCCCGCGCGCTCGGTGTGCACGAGGGCGACAAGGTGACGGCCGTGTTGCCCGGCGGCCAAGTGACGCCCGCCGGCGTCGTGCCGCGGCTCAAGCAGCTCACCGTCGTCGGCACCTTCGACTCCGGCCACTACGAGTACGACAGCACGCTCGCGCTGGTGCACATCGACGACGCCGCCAAGCTCTTCCGCGTCGACGGGCCGACCGGCGTGCAGCTGCGCCTGAAGGATCAGAATGCCGCGCGCGAGGTCGGTGCCGAGCTCCAGGAGGACCTCGGGCCGCAGGTCCAGGTGCGCGACTGGACGAGCACCAACCGCAACTGGTTCTCGGCGGTGCAGCTCGAAAAGCGCCTGATGTTCATCATCCTGACCTTGATCGTCGCGGTGGCCGCCTTCAATCTCGTCTCGACGCTCGTGATGACCGTGACCGACAAGCAGTCCGACATCGCGATCCTGCGCACCCTCGGCGCGAGCCCGAGGTCGGTGATGGGCATCTTCATGGTCCAGGGTGCGATGGCGGGCGTGATCGGCACCTTCGCCGGGGTCGTCTTCGGCCTCCTGATCGCATTCAACGTCGGCACGCTCGTCGCGGCGCTCGAGGCGGTGCTGCGGGTGAGCTTCCTGCCGTCGAGCGTCTACCTGATCAGCCGGATGCCGAGCGATCCGCAGCAGGCCGACATCGTGCCGATCGTCGTGATCTCGCTGCTGCTGTCGTTCGTCGCGACGATCTACCCGAGCTGGCGCGCGAGCCGCGTGCAGCCGGCCGAAGCGCTGCGTTATGAATGAGCGCTGCCCGGCGCTCGCGACCCTGGCGACGCCGGCCGGGGCCGGGTCGCCCGTCCTCCTCGCCCGCGACCTCCACAAGCGCTTCACCGAAGGCAGCGGCGACGAGCAGCTCGACGTCTCGGTGCTGCAGGGCGTGAACCTCGCCATCGCGCGCGGCGAGAGCGTCGCGATCGTCGGCGCCTCGGGCTCGGGCAAGAGCACGCTGTTGCACCTGATGGGCGGGCTCGACGCGCCGAGCGAGGGATCGGTCGAGCTCGCCGGCCGCGACTTCGCCGCCATGGGCGCCGCCGAGCAGGGCGACTGGCGCAACCGCCACCTCGGCTTCATCTACCAGTTTCACCATCTGCTGCCGGAATTCAGCGCGCTCGACAACGTCGCGATGCCGCTGCGCATCCGGCGCCTGGCCGAGGCCGAGGCACGGGCGAGGGCGCGCGAGGTGCTCGAGCAGGTCGGGCTCGGCGAACGCGTCCTGCACCGGCCTTCGCAGCTCTCCGGCGGCGAGCGTCAACGGGTCGCGATCGCGCGCGCGCTCGTCGCACGGCCCGCGTGCGTGCTGGCGGACGAGCCGACCGGCAACCTCGACCGCACGACCGCCGATGCGGCTTTCGAATTGATGCTCGCGCTCGCCCGCGAACGCTCGATGGCGCTGGTGCTGGTCACGCACGACGCGAGCCTGGCGGCGCGGTGCGAAAGGGTGTTGCGGCTGGAGCGGGGGCGTTTGGACGGGTAGGGCGGGGCGCGGGCCGGCGCCTCGGGCGCATGGCGGCTTCACGGCGCTCTTCGACAGTGCGCATCGCGTCGGCGACCGTCGACGCCATCGATGCGCAAAAGCCTCACCGGGCAGGTCGCCTGGCTCGACAAACGCGTCGAGCGGCTGGACGAGACCCGGGTGAGCGCTTGCGCGCTTCGGGCGGACTGACGGCGGGGCGGGGTGAGTGACGCGGACCTCAGCGGACGAGCGGCCCCGGAGCGGCGCGCCCGCCGGGTCGGGCGCCTATCATGCCGAGCGGGTTGCTTTCATCGAGCGGCAGGGTGCTCTCCCATGGCCCGTCGTCCGCCGGCCGCGCGCTCTCAATTCCGCCGACATGTCGAACGCAAGCAGCTTTTGTTTCAGTCGCTTCGAAGTCCTGCCGACCGAGCGCAAGCTCCTCGTCGACGGACAGCCGACCGCCGTCGGCGGTCGAGCCTTCGACCTGCTGCTGGCCCTGATCGAACACCGTGCGCGCATCTTGGCCAAGGACGAACTGCTCGACCTCGTCTGGCCGGGCGCGGCGGTCGAGCCCAACAACCTCGCCGTGCAGGTCGGTGCGCTGCGCAAGATCCTCGGGCCGGACGCGATCGCCACCATTCCGGGCCGTGGGTACCTTTTCAGCACCGAAGTCGACGAGTTGCTGCGGCGGCCGGCGGGCTCGGGCGGGGCTGCGGCCCCGACCGCGAGATTGAAAAGCAACCTGCCCGAAGTGCCGGGCACGCTGATCGGCCGGGCCGACGAGTTGGCAACGCTCGATGCGCTGATCGATCTGCATCCCATCCTCACGATCACGGGCGCTGGCGGCATCGGCAAGAGCCACCTCGCGCAGCACCTGCTCCACCGGCGTCGTGATCACTACCCGCACGGCGTCTGCTGGGTCGAACTGGGGGCAGTCACCGATCCTGCCGGCCTGCCGGCCGCGCTCGCCTCGGCGCTCGGCGTCGAACTCGGCGCGGGGGAGCCGGTCGCGGCCCTGCGCGCCGCGCTCGCGCCGCTGTCGGTGCTGGTCGCGCTCGACAATGCCGAGCACCTGCTCGAAGGCGTCGCCGCGTGGGTCGTGAGCCTCGGCCAGGCGGCCGCGAGACTGCGCCTGCTCGTGACCAGCCAGGCGCCGCTGCATGTGCCCCACGAGCAGGTGTTCCGCCTGGAGGCGCTCGCACTGCCGCCCGGCCCGATGGCGGCGGCGCAGGCGATGGGTTACGGGGCGGTGGCGTTGTTCGTCGAACGGGCCCGGGCCGCGGACGCTCGCTTCGTGTTCGACGACGCCAATGCGCCGGTCGTCATCGACCTTTGCACCCGTCTCGACGGCCTCGCGCTGGCCATCGAGCTCGCCGCAGCGCGCGCCCCCGTGCTGGGTGTCGAGCGGATTGGCGAGTTGCTCGATGAACGGCTGGCGCTGCTGACGGCCGGCAAGCGCGACGCGCCGG
>CAZZWY010000151.1:0-8416 GCA_964657785.1 uncultured Acetobacteraceae bacterium | reverse complement strand
CGTTGCCGCCGGAGGAGGTGGCCGCGATTTTTGTGGAGCCGATCCAGGGTGAGGGCGGGTACGTGGTTGCGCCTACAGTGTTTATGCAGGAGTTGCGAAGGATCTGCGACAGCTTGTGGTCGTCGGTGTAGAGCCGGTCGAGGCCCCTGGGCTCCTCGAACACGAGATTCACATCCGGGTTGACGAGCACCGGTCGGAACATGCCTCGCAACGCGGCGAACAGATCGACCATGTCGAACCACGCCGGGTTGATGTCGACCCGGCCCGCCTCGATCTTCGCCAGATCGAGCAGGTCGTTGACCATGTCGGAAAACTCGCCGGCCGTGTCGCCGATGAAGCGCACCTGCTTTTCCTGCTCGGGCGTCAACGGTCCGTCGACGCGTGCCAACAGCAGCCGCGTGAGACTCTGGAACGAGGCGATCGGGGTGCGGAACTCGTGGCTCATGTAGGCCAGGAAACGGCTCTTGAGCTCGGTTGCCTGGCGCAGTTCGGCGGCCTGGGCGTCGAGTTCGGCGTAGAGCGCGACGACGCCGCGGTTCGTTTCCTCGAGCTCTTCGCGAAGCGCGACGAGCTCCTGCGTCTTGCGGGCCAGTTCGGCGTTCAGCGCGTCGATGCTCGTGTCACTGTTCACGTCGAGTTCTCAGTGGCAGACCACGACGACGACGGTGGCATCGTCGCGGCCCCGCAGCTTGTTGCGGATCAGATGCGCCGCCAGCATCACCGGGTCGCATGACAGCAGTTCGGGCACGTCCTTCAGATCCCAGCGTGTCACGATGCCATCGGAATGAGCGACGAGCAGGGCATGCGCCGGCAGCGGGTACACGATCTCCTGTAGCCGGCGAACCGCGAGACCGACGGTGCCGTGCTGCGACATCAACGTCCGGTCTTCGACCCCGCTGAGGAGGCGCGCCGAGATGTTGCCGGCGCCGCAGAAGACGACCGTCTTCGCGTCGATGTCGATGTCCATGACGGCCAGCGCCGCGCCGCGGGTCGAGCGCAACGCGCCGTGACAGCGTTCGACGAGATCTCTGGCGCCCGGCACGCCGTGTCGGTCGAAGACCTCGACCGCCGCGTCCGCCGCGACAGCGGCATCGGGCCCGTGGCCGAGCCCGTCCGCGACCATCAACGTCGCGCGCCTGTCCGCTCGACGACACGCCCAGGCGTCGCCGGAGACCCCCTCGCCCGGCGCGGCGACGCAGATGCCGGCATGGGCGAGCGTTTCCCCGGGTGACGCCTCGCGCATCGGGGAATTGTCGGCAGTCAGGCGCGCGACCATGATGCTGCCGAATCCGGGCTTCGAGAAGACGAGGAACTGGCTCGACAGCCGGCTCATCGCGCCGAGGCCGGTCCCGGGCGTTCCGCCGGTGGACGTGCCGTCGGCCAGTGCCGCTTCGACATCGCGGATGCCCGGGCCGCCATCGACCGCGATCAACTCGATCGTCGCCACGTCGCCTTGCGCATGGCGGCCGATCAGCAGCAGACCCCGTTGCGCGTGCCGGACCAGATTCGTCGCGAGTTCGGTGATCACCAGCGCGAGGCGACCGAGCGCGAGCTCGTTGAAGCCGAGGCTCGCGGCGAGGCGCGCGGCCTGCCGCCGTGCATCGCCAATCTGGCTCGACTCCACCATCGGACACGCCAGGTGCGGAATCATCCCTGTTTCCAGCGCGCGATCATGACCGACGTGCCCACGCCGACGGTCGTGTCGATCGAGAACTCGTTGACCAGCCGCTTGCTGCCCGACAAACCGATGCCCATGCCCTTGCCGGATGTCCAGCCGTCGGTGAGCGCCTTCTCGATGTCGGGAATGCCGGGACCCTGGTCTTCGAACCAGAGCCTCAGCACGTTCTTGATGCCCCGGGTCTCGATCTGCCAGCGCATGTGGCCACCACCACCGTAGACCACGGTGTTGCGCGACAGCTCGCTGGCCGCGGTGATCATCTTGGTCTGGTCGACCAGCGAGAACTGGAGTTCCTGCGAGAGCTTTCGAACGGTCTGCCGGCACATCACGATGTCCGATTCGTCACGCAGCAGGAGGGTGCCCTCAGTCTCCATCGGGGACAGCCTCGTCGCGCGCGGCCGAGAGCATCTGCATGCCCCGCTCGACGTTGAGGGCCGTCTGCACGCCTTCCAGCGAGAGACCGAGCTCCACCAGCGTGATCGCGACCGCGGGCTGCATGCCCACGACCACGGTTTGCGCGCCGAGGATCGCCGCGATCCCGGAGATGCTGGCGAGCATCCGGCCGATGAACGAATCGACGATCTCGAGCGCCGAGATGTCGATCAGCACGCCGGTCGCGCCGACCTGCTCGATCTTCGTCGAGAGGTCGTCCTGCAAGGCCAGCGCGATCTGGTCCTGCAGGTCGACCTGGATCGTGACGAGCAGGCACCTGCCCATCCGCAGGATCGGGATCCGTGGTTGTCCGTCCGACATCGCATCAGACCTTGGCGCGGGTGACGGTGTAGCCGGTCCGTTTGAGCGCCAGCGCCAGCGCGTCGGCGAGCGAGGCCTTGGTGGTGATGCCTTGCAGGTCGATGCCGAGGTGGACGATCGTCTGCGCGATCTGCGGTCGGATGCCGCTGATGATGCAGTCGGCGCCCATCAACCGGATCGCGGTGACGGTCTTCAACAGGTGCTGGGCCACCAGCGTGTCGACGGTCGGCACGCCGGTGATGTCGATGATCGCCAGCTCGGAGCCGGTGTCGACGATGCGTTGCAGCAGCGACTCCATCACCAGCTGGGTCCGGTTGCTGTCGAGCGTGCCGATCATGGGCACCGCGAGCACGCCGTCCCACAGCTTGATCACCGGGGTCGACAGTTCCAGAAGCTCCGCCTGCTGGCGCTCGATCACTGCCTCGCGCGACTTCTGGTACGTGGTCAGCGTGTGCTGTGCCAGGCGGTCGACGAGGGTCGAGACCGCCCAGACGCCGCTCGCGAGCTGGGCCGGATCGTTTGCGCAATGGTTCTGGATGCGTTCGAACAGCGGCCGCTTCAGGCCCAGCACCAGCGCGCTCGTCTGAGCGGCGGTGATCCCCTGGGCGGCGCTCGACTGGGAAACGTCCTCCAGGGCATCCGTCAGGGAGGTCCAGGCCGGATCGTCGAGCCCGCTGCCCTCCCTGCCGGCTCGCAATCCGGCTTCGAGGCCGCTGATGATCCTCTCGGCATCGGCGGCCAGCGTTCTCGTCGAGGCGCCCTGACCGGCGGTCGCACGAACTTCGCCGAGCCAGGCCTGGACCACGGCGGCGCGATCCGTGGCGAGGATCCGACTGATCAGGCTGAAGTCTTCGTTCATGGTCCTGAGCCCCCGATGCGCCGCTCGCCGCGACACCGCATTATCACCAGCCGACATCGAAACAGGGGTTCAGCATGTCCAAAACGACCGCGGGATTTCGTTCCCTCAAATGAGCGATCGGACGAGTGCTCGCCTTCAGCGCATGGCTGCAGGCTGCCCCGGGGGTGTGTCGTTCAGGACTTCAGTGGCGATGGGAGTGAAGCGATGTGCCTTGATCACCGTACCAGGACGCTTTTCGGGATTGGAGTCGCCTTTTGCGCCCTGTTCATGGCGAGCAGCCGAGCGACCGCTCAAAGTGTTCAGAACATGCCGATTCAGGGCGGAAGCGGCGGTGGCAATTTCGGCGCTCAGTGCCCGAAAGGCGCGCCCCTGATCGGCGTGTGGCTCACCAGTGGCGCGTGGGTCAACTCGATCGCGGGCCAGTGTTTGACGCTCAGAGTCGTCCCTTCGCGGTCGGTCATCGTGAATACATCGATCGTCGGCACCACTGCAGGTCCTAAAACGCAGGAAGCACGGTGCGGGCTCGGGCAGTCACTCGAGGGCATTAAATACGGATTTACGCGTGACGGGAACAAGCCTAAATATGTCGACTACGTTCAGCTGATTTGCCGCGAAACCGGAAATCAAAATTCCGTGCTGGCCGGCTGCCTCGGGACGGGCGATGGTTGTTGGGACCGGCATCCCTCCCCCGGGAGCTATAACGGCTACGGGCTGGCCTTCGAATCGCGATGCCTGCCGGGGCAAGTGGCTGTCGGGCTGATCGGGCGCTCCGGCAGCTACGTCGATGCACTGGCAATCCAATGCAGCCCGGATAAGACCCCTGCAGCGCCGACGCCCCCGCCACCGGGACCGAATCCACCTCAATGCGGTTCGGGAAACAACAACTGTTCGGTGCCCCCCAATCCCAACCGGTGCTGCAGCGTGCCGTACAGCGACCCGACGACTGGCGGGATCGGCGTGACCCATACCTGCGGTCCAGCGTGTCCGTGAGCGGGATCGGCATGGAAGGCGAGCATTCAAAGATATTGGCATCGGCCAGGAGGAGGCGCTGTGAATTTTCCCATCATCCGAGATACCCTCGTCATCGACGGCGACCTGCAGTGGTTCTACGACAGGTTCGATGGCGACGGACCCCTGTTTCTCCTCGCCCGCATCGTGAAGTTCGACCCGGCGCAGAACTTCACGCTCAAGCTCTGGAATCATGATCTCGTCATCGTCGCCGACTATTTCGACGGCACGGGCGGCACCATCGATGGCAGCGGCGCGTTCAAGTCCGCTCCCGCGCAGCGCGGCACGGATGGCGTCGACGGCAAGGACGCCAAGCTGTTGGGGGCCTATCCGCGTCAACGAGCGTCCGGCCCCGGCGGATTCGGCACTTCCGGCACCGATGGCGGTAGCGGCTCCTCCGGGTCCAGCATCACCGTGCTCTGCCGAGCCGCCGTCAACGTGCATCTCAGCTCGGTCGGCACACCGGGAGCCGATGGCGGCAATGCGGGCCACGGCGGACAAGGCGTCGACGGCTGGTACGGCTTCGACGATGGCAGTGGCCAGCCCCCCGAAGGCGCCTATGCCGGCAGTGCGGGAGGAACCGGTGGCCATGGGGGCAACGGTGGCAGTGGTGGCAGCGGCGGCGCCATCGTCCTGACCACCATGACCGACATCGCCGCGCGCACCTTGACATCCGCGGGAGCCGCCGCCGGCAAGGGAGGCCGAGGCGGACGGTTCGGCCGGGACGGTGCCCGGTGCGATGAGCCGGCCTGTCCCCCCGACACAGGCGGGCCGTGTTCGGGAGCCCATGGCACCGACGGGGCGCCGGGTGCGAGCCCGCCGCCCGCATACACCGTCATCACCGAGGAAGCCTACCTCGCCGAGGTCTTCGCCCTCCTGGGGCCGAAGCAGTATGCGAATTACTGGGCCCCCTTCCGGCTCGCGACCGGCGAATATTTCTTTCGCAAGTTCCGCCCCGGCATCGCCGACGATGCGGACTACGGCGTGCTCGCCGCCCGCGAGTTCGATGCCGTGCTCGAACTCCAGCATGACAACGCCGAGGCAGCCCGGCTCGCGCAACTGCTCGGCGGCACGCCCGTCCGCAATCCTGTCTCGAACGAGATCGTCTACAGCGGCGGCAACAGCAACGTGCTCGGTCTGCCGCGCGAACTCGACCTGCTTCCGCGCTTCCAGGACTACATCAACGCCTATACGAGCTTCACTCCGCTCTTGCTGCAGTTCTTCTCGCTGGGCATCGCGGAGACGCTCGATGCCGGTCAACTCGAGGCCGTCAAGAGCCTGATCGAGGGTCAACAGAGAACGGCCCAGAACGCCTTGCAGGACACCGTCGCCGATCTGGCCATCGCCAGGACCGAGTTCAAGCAGGCCACCGACGAGGCCGACTACCAGCAGCAGCAGCTCCAGCAGGTCACCGCCGACATCCAGGCGTCGCTCGTCACCATGACGCAGCCGTTTTCCATCGAGGACATCTT
Source organism: uncultured Acetobacteraceae bacterium (assembly GCA_964657785.1). Lineage (GTDB taxonomy): Bacteria > Pseudomonadota > Gammaproteobacteria > Burkholderiales > Burkholderiaceae_C > LMDS01. Next base: position 2,646 of record CAZZWY010000151.1, on the reverse strand, counting down.
CGGCACCGTCGCGGAAATCGGCACGGCCATCGTCAGCGTCGCGGCGGCGATCCCCACGGCTGGAACCAGCCTGGTCGGGCTCGTCCCCTCCGTCATTGCGCTGAGCAGTTCCGTGCTCGCCAACGCCACGCCGCTCGTCGCGAAGTTGCTCAAAGGCGAGGAGTCCGACATCAAGGCGGTCGACGACGCCTACGCCAAGGTGAACAAGCAGGTGACCGCCGTCATCGCCGGCGGCAAGGCGATCGTCAACTTCGTCAAGCTCGTCGAGAAGATGACCGCCGGAACCACTCCGGACAACGCCAATTCCGTCGCTCTGGTGAAGCGGGGCACCGAGCTCACCCATCAGGTTCTGCTCGCGCGCAATCGGGTCGCTTTGACGCAGCAACGCATCGACGCGCTGGTCTCGAAGCAAAACCGCACCCAAGACCTGATTGCCTGGGCGGAGGACAAGAAGACCACTCTCCGACCCGATCAGATCCGCGAAGCCGGCTTCACTTGCATCAGGATGGCGCAGCTCAAGCTCGACACCCTGCTCGGCTTCGCCTTCCTGGCCCAGAGAGCCGCCGAGATCTACACCCTCAAGAACGAATCCGCGAACCTCTACCTCGACGCCGGCTACGTCAGCCCGGATCTGACCCGCGCCTACGCGGACGGGTTCGGCAACGCCGACGCCCTGATGAAGGCGCACATCGACTCGTGGGGCCGGCTCCTGCAGCCCATCGGCATGCAGAAGGACTTCTTCGACTACTTCCGCAGGTTCGGCTCGGATCAGGCCATCCTCCGCCTGTCCCTTTCCACCCCCGCGCAACTCCAGCTTCTTCGTGCCAAGAAGCCCGTACCGTTTCGCGTCGAGCTGAGCCAGATCGGGCCGGACAGTCGCGAAGCCCGGGTTCGGGGCGTCGCGGTCGCGCTGGTGGGCGCCGCCTCACCGAGCAGCATTGCCACGGTCGAAGTGCGTCACGGTGCACGTTACGAGCAGCTCCTCGCCAACCCGGCGGCGGGCCAGGACCCCGTCTTCACGCAACTGCTCGAGCCTCAGATCACGTCCGTCTCGGCGCCGAACAAGCCGCTCATGCTCGATGGAGTCCAGTTCGGCAACGATCCCACGCCGGACACGCCGCAGTTCCCCGCGGTCTGGGGCCGGGGCGTTGCCGGCGACTGGGAGGTTCGCCTGCCCACGATCCAGCCGGGCGGCGAGACCGTCGATCTCGCCGCCCTGACCGAGATCGAGGTCTGGATCGGCTACCAGTTCCTGCACGCGTCGTAGGCGATGCCTGCCCCCGCCGGCCCGGGCGACACGAGCGTCGGGCGCGGTCGACGGCCCGCGACAGCTCGGACGGCGGGTCCGACGATCGCCCCGGGCGCTCCGACCTCACTCGATGTTCTGCACCTGCTCGCGCAGCTGCTCGATCGCGACTTTCATCTCCACCGAGATGTTGGTGAGCTCGAGCGCGGAGGCCTTGGAGCCGAGCGTGTTGGCTTCGCGCAGGAGTTCCTGGATCAGGAAGTCGAGGCGCTTGCCGACTTCGCCGCCGGCCTTGAGCAGGCGCGTGATCTCGTCCAGGTGCGAGCGCAGGCGCGCGAGTTCCTCGGCGACATCGATGCGGATCGAATAGGCCGCAGCCTCGTTCAAGGCTCGTTCGTGGAGCGCGTCGCGGGAGAGGGTTTGCGCCCCGCCGGAAGTCTCGAGCGCCTCGGCCCAGCGCTCGACGAAGCGCTCCTGCTGGCGCTTGACGACCAGCGGCACCAACGGCTCGGCCTGCGCCGCCAGCTCGCGCAGGCGCTTCAACCGTTCGGTCAGCACCGCGACCAGCCGGGCGCCCTCGCGCTCGCGCGCATCGAGGAGACCGGCGACGCAGCGCTTCGCGGCCTCGAGCGCCAGGTCGTCGAGCTTCTCGGCGGGCGCACCGGTCTTGCACCACTGCATCACCTCGTGCACCGACAGGCCCTGCGCCTTCGGCAGCCAGCCTTGCACGACGCTTTCCAACCGCGACAGGCGATTGAGCTGATCGGGCTGCGGCTGCGGCCACGCGCTGTCGGACTCGCCACGCGCACTCAGACGAAGTTCGATCTTGCCGCGCCTGAACGACGCGGCGAGCAGCTCGCGCAGCGCCGGCTCGAGGGCGCGGAAGTCGTCGGGCAGACGAAAGCCGATGTCGAGAAACCGGCTGTTGACGGAACGCAATTCGATGCTGACGGAGGCCGCGCTGCCGTTGCCCGGCCGGCTTGCCAAATAGTCCGCAGACGGCATCGCTTCATGGGCGTAGACCGGGCCGGCCGAGGCCGTGGCATAGCCGGTCATGCTGTAGACTGACATGAGCTTTTCACCCGAATAAAAGAGGATTATGTCAAAGCTCAAACCCGCTCCCTTGCCTTCGGGCACGGTAGTGGGCGGCTATCAGGTCATCAAGCGCCTGGCAGCCGGCGGCTTCGGCGTGGTCTACCTTTGCGAGGACAGCGAACGCCATCTGGTCGCGCTGAAGGAGTACCTGCCCTCCTCGCTCGCCGAGCGCTCGCCCGGTGAGCTCACACCCCGCGTCAAGCCCGAGAAGCAGCCGCTCTACCGGCTCGGCCTAAAGAGCTTCTTCGAGGAAGGCCGCTCGCTCGCGCAGATCAGTCATCCGAGCGTCGTCTCGGTGCTGAACT
>CAZZWY010000150.1:0-8422 GCA_964657785.1 uncultured Acetobacteraceae bacterium | reverse complement strand
AGCGGCCGCGCGGGTTCGGGCTTCCAACTGGAGCGGGCCGCCGCGCCGGGATCGTCAGTCGACGCTCTCGGGCTCCGTCGTATCGGACGTGGGCGGCGTCACCGCGCTCACGTCGACCGGTTCCAGCGTGTCGGCCGAGGAGACCACCAGCTGCTTGAGGTAGTCGATGAAACCGACCACGCTGGCACTCGCCGAGGCGGGCACCGACGTGGTCGCGGCCGGCGCGGGCACCGAATCGTCGCCGCCGCAGCCGGCGAGGCCCGCGACGAGCGCCGCCGCAGCGATGAGCAAGAGCTTCTTCATCAAGGGCTCCCGGTTCACATGCCGGCGCCGGCCAGCGGCGTCGCGAGGTAAGGGAAGGCCGGCAGCAGCGGCCCCTGCGTCGTCACCTTCGGGCCGGCCTGGTCGACGCCGTCGTGCAGGTTGAAGACAGCGGCCTGCAACGGCACGACCGCCGCCGACGAATTGCACGCCGCGCCGAACTTGTAGGTGTCGTTCATGCCGTTGGCCATGCAGAGCCCACCCATCATCGCGACGAGCGAGATGTCGACGACGTCGTCCTGGGGGCGACGCCCGTTCGGATAACCGGCGTTGTCGGTCCCGCCCGCAAGGATGTTGCCGACGATGCCGAGCCGGTTCTGGCCCGCGAGCGGCACGGCGGGGATCGACGTGTTCAGCCGCATCATTTCCGACGGCGTGACCATCGCCTGCTGATTGACGCCCTTGATGCCGGTCAGGAAGGTCGTGACGAGGTCGTTGCGCGGGAAGTTGGTCGGCGCGATGGCCAGTGCGGTACCGGTGGTACTCAGCGCGATCCCGAGCAGCTGCGGCAACGTCGGATTGCTGACATAGGTGAGGAACTGGGCATCGTTCATCGGCTTGGAGGCGTTGAACTTGTCCTTGTCAGGCAAGCCGATCACCACTTCGTTGACGAGCGGCATGCCAAGACGGGAGACCTGCGTCCAGGCGCCGCCGGAGATCGCCGCGGTCTGGTAGCCAGACTTCGGCGCGGCGCTGAGCAGGCTGCCCTGGCGCAGGCTCGCCGTCGTCCAGCCGCCGATGACCGGGTCGGTGCCGTTGACGAGACAGCTCGTCGGCACCTCGAGCGCGATCGTCGTCACGTTCTTGTTGGCGAGCGAATCGGTGCCGGCATCGCGGTTGCTGTTGTCGAGCAGGAAGGCGGCGCTCGGCACGTTGACCAGGTCGAAGATGACGCCGAGGTTGACCGCGAACGGGTCCTTGCGCTGGCCGACGAACACCTTGCCGCCGGCCGCGCAGCCGGGGATGTTGACGGTGTAGACGAACTGCGCGGCGTAGGCAGCGTAGTTGGGCGTCGTCTTCGTGCCGATATTGTCGGAAGGCTTGGCGAAGGTCGCGCTGCCGCCCGAGGCATTCGTGATCGAGCCGTGCGTGCCGGTACGGCGATCGCCGCGGACGATGTCGACGGTGTAGCTTTCGGTGACGTTCAGGTTCGCGCCGGTGGTGTCGGTCGCCGAGCCCGCCTGCGTCAGGGGAATCGCGACATTGCTGCCGCCGATCGGCAGCGTGATGCCCTTGAGCGTGTTCTGGAACTTGAACTGGAAGGTGATGTGCTCTTTGGCGTCGCCGACGTTGTCGATGTGGATCTCGTAGAGCGCGTTCGGGTCCATCTTGTAGTAGTTCGGGCCGTCGCCGGGGTTCTGCAGCGGCTGGTAGTCCGCGAGCAGGGTGACGAAGCCCGACCGACCGCCGCTGCCGTCGGCGGCAACGCCTTCGTAGCTGCTGAACATGTAGAAGTCGGTCGCATCGACCTTCGGCGTCGCCGTGATCGACGGCGCTTCCCGGTGACTGGAGGCGAAGGCCGGAGACGCAGTGGTCAGGCCGTAGGCCGCGGCAAGGGCGGCGAGGAGCGGCAGCAGCTTCGGGGAAACCGGAGTCGGTGAATTCATCTTGTCATCCTTCGAGTAAGTGTCGTGGAGCGCCGTCGACGTGATGGACAGCACGGGTTCGTCCAGAACGTCTACGGAGCTATACGTAGTTTTACACGGATGGATGCATCGACTCCGGAATTAAAAGCGCGCGAATCCTCCCTCTCCAACCCTCGCCGTACCCTGCCTATCCAGGCTTCCGAAGCTTTGCGAATGCCTCCGCCATGGCCGAGCTGCCCGAGGTCGACGCGCCTTTGGGCGCGGGCCCGCGCTCGCCGCGTTGCACTGGCCGAAAGGCGTTCGCAGCGGCGCCGGCGCCGGGCAACGCCGGCTTCGCGTTCAGCTTCATCGTCAGCGAGATCCGCTTTCTCGCGAGATCGACTTCGAGCACGCGAACCTTGACGATGTCGCCGGCCTTGACCACTTCGCGCGCATCGCTCACGAATTTGTCGGCGAGCTGGCTGACGTGGATCAGCCCGTCCTGGTGCACACCGATGTCCACGAACGCGCCGAACTGCGCGACGTTGCTGACCGTGCCCTCGAGCGTCATGCCGGGGGCGAGGTCGCGCAGCTCCTCGATGCCGTCGTTGAAGCGGGCGACCTTGAAGTCCGGGCGTGGATCGCGGCCCGGCTTTTCGAGTTCGGCCAGGATGTCGCCGACGGTGATGACGCCGAAACGCTCGTCGGCGAAGGCGTTCGCTTCGAGGCCGCGAAGCACGTCGGCGCGGCCCATCACCTCGGCCGCCGGGCGCGCCAGGGCCTTGAGGATTCGTTCGACGACCGGGTAGGTTTCCGGGTGCACGCCCGATCCGTCGAGCGGATCGGTGCCCCCGCGGATGCGCAGGAAGCCGGCGCTCTGCTCGAAGGTCTTGGCGCCGAGGCCGCTCACCTGGGTCAGCTGCCTGCGGCTGGTGAAGGCGCCGTTCGCATCGCGCCAGCGGACGATGCCGGCGGCCACGCTGCCCGTCAGGCCGGAGACCCGCGCGAGCAGTGGCACCGAGGCGGTGTTGAGGTCGACGCCGATCGAGTTCACGCAGTCCTCGATCACCGCCGTGAGGCTCCTGGCGAGCGCGCTCTGGTCGACATCGTGCTGGTATTGACCGACGCCGATGCTCTTCGGATCGATCTTCACGAGCTCGGCGAGCGGATCCTGGAGCCGTCGGGCGATGCTGACCGCGCCGCGCAGGCTGACGTCGAGCTCGGGCAGTTCCCTGCTCGCATATTCGCTCGCCGAGTAGACCGACGCGCCCGCCTCGCTCACCACCACCTTCTGCAGCGGCGGCTGGCCGGGGCGGGCCGCGCGCTGGGGCTGCGTGCGCTCGATCGCCTCGGCGGCGAGTCGATCGGTTTCGCGGCTCGCGGTGCCGTTGCCGATGGCGATCAGGTCGACGTCGTGCCGCAGGCAGAGCGCCGAGAGCCGCGCGAGCGCACCCTGCCAGTCGCGCCGGGGTTCGTGCGGGTAGACGGTGTCGGTCTCGAGCACCTTGCCGGTCGCGTCGACCACCGCGACCTTGCAGCCGGTGCGGATGCCCGGGTCGAGGCCGAGCACGACCCGGGGGCCGGCGGGCGCGGCGAGCAGCAGGTCGCGCAGGTTCTCGGCGAACACCTTGATCGCGACTTTCTCCGCCGACTCGCGCAGGCGGCCGAACAGGTCGCGTTCGAGGCTCAGGCTCAGCTTGACCTTCCAGGCCCAGACGATGCACTTCCTGATCAGGTCGTCTGCCGGTCGGGCCGAATGGCGCCAGCCGAGGTGGGCGGCGATGCGGCCCTCCGCCAGCACGAGCGCACCGGCGGAAGACGCCGCTTCGGTCGGGGCCTCCGGCGGCGCCATCCGCGCGTCGAGGAGGTCGAGCGCCCGGCCGCGAAAGACCGCCAGGGCACGGTGCGACGGCACGCTGCGGATCGGCTCGGCGTAGTCGAAGTAATCGCGGAACTTCGCAACCTCGGGCGCCGTGGGGTCCTTGCCGTCCTGCAGCTTGCTGACGAAGCGCGCCTCCTGCCAGAGCCAGTCGCGCAGTTTGCCGACGAGCACCGCGTCCTCGGCCCAGCGTTCGGCGAGGAGGTCGCGCACGCCGTCGAGCACGGCGGGCGGCGTGGCGAAGCCGGCCGCGAGGTCGACGAACGCGACGGCCTCGTGGAGCGGGTCGAGCGAGGGGTCGGCGAAGAGGCGGTCGGCGAGCGGCTCGAGGCCCGCGTCGCGCGCGATCATCGCCTTGGTGCGGCGCTTCTGCTTGAACGGCAGATAGAGGTCTTCGAGCGCCTGCTTGGTCGACGCCGATTCGATCGAGGCGCGCAGCGCGGCGGTCAGCTTGCCCTGCTCGTCGATGCTGCTCAGCACCGAGACACGGCGGTCCTCGAGCTCGCGAAGATAGGTCAGGCGGCTCTCCAGCTCGCGCAACTGGATGTCGTCGAGCTGACCGGTCGCCTCCTTGCGATAGCGCGCGATGAACGGCACCGTCGCGCCGCCGTCGAGCAACCCGACCGCGGCCGCCACCTGCGCCGGCCGGACCTTGAGTTCGGAGGCGATCTGCTGAGCGATCTTGTCCGGCGCGGTCGAGTTCAAGACGGGAAATGCACGGGGCGGCGATTCGAAGCGGCGAAGTGTGCCATACGGCCTTGCCCGTCCGCTGCCGGCGGACTCCGATCCGTTCGCCTCGGCCGATCCGGATCAGCCCGGCGCGCTGCCCGCGGCAGCCGGGGTCACGACGCGGGCCGGCGAGACCACCTCCTTCGTCGTCTTCTCGCGCAGGATGCCGCCGCCGCCGACGCTCCCACTCACCGTGCCGCCGCCCTTCATGCGAGCGAAGCAGTCACGCTGGTCGTCGCCGGTGAGCGCCTTGCACCGTTCCATCTCGTTCTTCCGATAGTTGGCGTCGGCGTCGTTGAGGTGCCCGCGCTTGGCTTCCTCGAGCGCCGCGCCGGCCTCCTTGAGGCAGGTGGCCTGATCCTCGTTGGACTTGCCGCTCATGCAGGCCGCCCGCTGCGCCTGGTATTGCGCCTGCGGGGAGGCAGGCTCCGCGCGGGCCGACGAGCCGATGGAGAGCGCGGCCGTCATGACGAAGGCCGCGGAAACAGAGCGTGGCAGCATGGAGGATCCTCGAAGTGGAGAGGTCGACGACTGTGCCTCGACGCGCTGGCGTCCGGTGCAAGACGAGCCCGCAGCCGACACCAGCGACGGGCTGTTCATGACGTAGGCGGCCTCCGGCGAAGCTCATGCCACTGCGCTCAGGTAACGGATCACGCCGCGTGCGGCGGCTACCCCACTCGCCAGGCAAGCCGTCAACAGATAGCCGCCCGTCGGTGCCTCCCAATCCAGCATCTCCCCGGCGCAGGCGACCCCCGGCAACGCCCTGCACATGAGCGCGTCGTCGAGCCCCTCGAAGAGGACGCCGCCCGCGCTGCTGATCGCCTCCTCGATCGGGCGCGGCGCAACGAGCGGCAGCGGCAACGCCTTGATGCCGTCGGCGAGCCGGCCGGCGTCGGCGAAGACGGGCCGCGGCAGCAGTTCGTGCAGCAGCGCCACCTTCACGCCGTCGAGCCCGAGGCGGCTCTTCAGGTGCGTCGCGAGCGAACGGCTGCCGCGAGGGCGGGCGACCTCGGCACGCACGCCGTCGGCCGGCCGCGAGGCGAGCAGGTCGATCGCCGCGACCGCCTGACCGTGGGAGGCGATGCGGTCGCGTGCCGCGCTCGAGAGCGCATAGACGAGGCTGCCTTCGATCCCGGTGTCGGTGACGACGAATTCGCCGGCCTGCGACGCCGCCGTGCCCTCGATCGTCATCGCCACGTTTTTCAGCGCGTGCCCGGCGAAGCGGCTGCGGAAGAAGTCGCTCCAGCCCGGCTCGAGGCGACCTTCCGCATCAGGGTGGGCGACGTCGAAGCCGCAATTCGACGGTCGCAGCGGCGCGATGGGCACCCCCCGGGCCGCGAGCCAGGCCACCCACCCGCCCTCCGACCCGAGCCGCGGCCAGCTCGCGCCGCCGAGCGCAAGAACGACTGCGTCCGCCATGACCAGCGCTTCGGCGCCCTGCGCGTCGACGAAGCGCAGGCCGTGACCCTCCTCGGCAAACCCGAGGCAGCGATGGCGCATGTGCAGACGCACGCCGCCCTCGCGAAGCCGGTGCAGCCAGGCCCGCAGCAACGGAGCCGCCTTCATGTCGACCGGAAAGACGCGCCCGGAACTGCCGACGAAGGTGGCCACGCCGAGGCCGGCCGCCCACGCACGCAGCTCGGCCGGGCCGAAAGGCTGCAGCAGGCCCTCGACCTCGGCCTGCCGCGCCCCGTAGCGGGACACGAAGCCGGCGAGCGGCTCGCTGTGCGTCAGGTTCAGGCCGCCCCGGCCGGCGAGCAGGAATTTGCGGCCGACCGAGGGCATCGCGTCGAACAGGTCGACCGCGACTCCGGCCGCGGCCAGCACCTCCGCGGCCATCAGACCGGCCGGCCCACCGCCGACCACGGCAACGCCGCGAGATCGCAGGACGACGGGCGGCAAGGCCGGCGCGACCGTCAGTCGGCGGCCCGGAGCTGAGCCTTGAGCGCCTCGCCGAGTTCCGGCTTGTGCGCGAAGGGGTCGGTCGGGTTGCGTTGCGTGACGATGTCCTCGAGCCGGACCTGCACGCTCGCGAGCGACTTCGGATGGCTGTAGATGTAGAACGACCGGCTGGCGATCGCGTCGAACACGCGCTGCGCGACCTCGGCCGCGCCGACCTTGCCGCTATTGACCGCCTTGTCGCTCATCGCCTGGCCGATGAGCTGGCTCTTCGTCGGCCGGGCCGCCGGATCCAGGAACTCCGCCGGCCGGTTGCGGTGGCTGGTGCCGATGCCCGTCGGCACGAAGAACGGGCACAGCACCGACGCGCCGATCTGCTCGGTGACGAGGCGCAGGTCCTGGTAGAGCGTCTCGCTCATCGCCACCACCGCGCTCTTGGTCGCGTTGTAGACGCCCATGTTGGGCGCATTCAGCAGGCCCGCCATCGAGGCGGTGTTGACGATATGGCCCTCATACGACGAATCGCGCCGCGCCGCCTCGAGCATCATCGGCGTGAAGACCCGGATGCCGTGCGCCACGCCCATCAGGTTCACGCCGACGACCCACTCCCAATCCTTCAGCGAGGTTTCCCAGATCAGCCCGCCGGCACCCACGCCGGCGTTGTTGAAGATGAAATGCGGCGCGCCGAAGCGGGCGCGCACCGCCTCGCCGAGCGCCTCGACCTCGGCCGCCTTGGACACGTCGAGCCGGAACGGCAGCACCGACGCGCCGAGCCCCTCGATCTCGGCGGCGGCACGGTCGAGCGCGTCCTGTTGAACGTCGGCCATCACGATGTTCATGCCGAGCCGCGCGCCGATGCGCGACGCCTCCAGGCCGAAGCCCGAGCCGGCCCCGGTGATGACGGCGGTGCATCCGTTGAAATCCTTCATGCTGCCAGTCTCCTTGTCTGAACGATTTTCATTGCGGCTTGATCTGAAAGCCGATGCGCGGGAAGTGCACGTGGACGGTGCCGGCCCGCTCGTCGGTGCGCGCAACGACGACCTCCCGGTCGCTCAGCCCGAGGAGCGCACCGCCGACCGGGTCGTGGGCATAGTCGGTCGGCGTCACCGTGACCTGCAGGCCTTTCGTCAGGCCCGGCTCCGCGCCGAAGGCGGGCGCGATCGGCGTTGCCGCGGCCGCTCGGGCGATCGCCTCGGCACTGTTCATCTTCGCGGGCGTGCCGTGGCCGAAGCCGGCGACCCGCTCGTACCAGGCGCCGATCTTCGCAAACGCGTCCAGCACGTCGTCGGACACGGGCGGCGCGAGCTTCAGGAACCAGATCGACTGCACGGTGGAGAAGTCGGCGATCGTCGGCAGCGCGCCGAGCAGGAACGGCCGGCCGTCGCCGAGCATCGATTCGAGCCGCGCCAGGTAGCTGCGCAGCGCGGCACCGCCGTCGGCGACGCTGGCACGGCGCAGGTTCGGGGACATCGCGGCCCGGTCCGCGCCGAAGGCTTTGAGCATCTCGGGCGTGGCACCCTTGAGCACGTGCCCGATCCCGGCCGGCTGCATCGTGAACGGCACCGCGGTCCAGAAGAGCGAACTGTCGGCCCATTGCGCGACGATCTCGGCGAGGCCGGCATGGGCGGTCGGATAGAGCGGCGGATCGGGCTGCAGCTCGTCGATCACCCGGCACATGAGCGCCGTGTCGCAATAGATGTCGGCACCGATCTGCAGGAAGGGCGTGCGACGATAGCCGCCCGTGAGCGCCATCACGTCGGGCTTGGGCAGGATGGCCGGCACGATGACCGAGTGCCAGGCCAGGCCCTTGAAGCCGAAGATCAGGCGCACCTTCTCCGAGAACGGCGAGCCGGCATAGTGGTGGAGGATGAGGTCGGGCATGCGGTGCGCTCGTGGGCTGCCTGGGGCGGTGTCGGGGGCGTTCTTCAGACCGGCTGGGCGCGCTCGACGATCCGGTCCAGTGCAAGCCCGGCCGGCAGCGCCCCGAACACCTGCGGCGTGCGCTCGGCGAGCCGCGATCGGCAGAAGG
>CAZZWY010000149.1:0-8434 GCA_964657785.1 uncultured Acetobacteraceae bacterium | reverse complement strand
GCCGGCCGGCGACGCCGGCATGCCCGTCGCGCCCGCAGTCAACTGATCCGATCGTCTCGGCACGGCGCCTGACCGCTGCCGTCGCCTCGCTCGCGGCAGCCGAGCGGCCCTGCCGTCGCGTGGCCGTCGCCGGCCGGGCACAATCCGCGCATGACCGAGACTGTGATTCCGCTCGCCGATCTGCGTTATGCGGCGAGCATTCCGCGGGTCCCCGCGGTCGCCACCGTGCCGACCGGCCTGCTCGGCGACCGGCTCGGCCGGCCGCTGCGCGACCTGCGTATCTCCGTCACCGACCGGTGCAACTTCCGCTGCAGCTACTGCATGCCGAAGGAGGTCTTCGACAAGCGCTACGCCTTCCTGCCGCAGTCGTCGCTCCTGAGCTTCGAGGAGATCGCGCGCATCGCCCGGCTCTTCGTCGCCCACGGCGTGCGCAAGATCCGCCTCACCGGTGGCGAACCGCTGCTGCGGAAGAACCTCGAGATCCTGGTCGCGATGCTCTCCGAACTGCGCACGCCCGACGGCGAGCGGCTCGACCTGACGCTCACGACCAACGGCTCGCTGCTCGCCCGCAAGGCCGCGGCGCTGAAGGCCGCCGGGCTCACGCGGCTGACCGTCAGCCTCGACGCGCTCGACGACGCCGTCTTCCGCCGCATGAACGACGCCGACTTCCCGGTCGTCGACGTGCTCGAGGGCATCGACGCGGCCCGGCAGGCCGGCCTCGGCCCGATCAAGGTCAACATGGTCGTCAAGCGCGGCACCAACGACCAGGAGATCGTCCCGATGGCCCGCCACTTCAAGGGATCGGGCGCGGTGCTCCGCTTCATCGAGTACATGGATGTCGGCGCGACCAACGGCTGGCGGATGGACGAAGTGCTGCCGTCGGCCGAGGTCGTCGAACGCATCGGGGCCGAGTTCGCGCTGCAGGCGCTCGAGCCGGCGCTGCTCGGCGAGACGGCACAGCGCTGGCGCTACGCCGACGGCAGCGGCGAGATCGGCGTGATCTCGAGCGTCACGCAGGCCTTCTGCGGCGATTGCAACCGGGCGCGGCTCTCGACCGAGGGCAAGCTCTTCCTCTGCCTGTTCGCGAACCGGGGCCACGACCTGCGCGCCCTGCTCCGCAGCGGCTGCAGCGACGACGCATTGCTCGGCGCGATCGGCCTGCTCTGGGAAGCGCGCGACGACCGCTATTCGGAGCTCCGCAGTGCGCCCGGTGCCCCCGCCGGGCCGGCGCCCGCCGAGCGCCGCGTCGAGATGCACTACATCGGCGGTTGAAGCGGGTCGATGGCCGCGGCGATCGTCATCCGGCGGCTCGAGCGGTCCGAACTCGCGGCGTACAAGCAGTTGCGCGAGACGATGCTGCGCGGGCATCCCGACGCCTTCAGCAGCGATGCCGGCGAGGCCGAGGCGCTCGCGCCCGACGCGTACCTCGGCCGGCTCGGTCTCGACCGGCCCGAGGGCGGCGTCTTCACGCTGGCCGTCTGGGCGGGCGCCGAACTCGCCGGCGCGGTCAGCTGCGAACGCGATCGGCGCCTCAAGGTGCGCCACATCGTGCACCTGACGGCGATGATGGTCCGCCCCGATCACGCCGGGCGCGGCATCGGCCGGGCGCTGCTCGAGGCGGCGCTCGACGCCTGCCGCGACGCGGAGGGCGTCGTCCAGGTCACTTTGAGCGTCACGGCGCACAACGCGACCGCGGTCCGACTCTACGAACGGGCCGGCTTCGTCCGCTACGCCTCGCTCGAACGCGCCCTGCGGATCGGCGACCGCTACGTCACCAAGGACCAGATGGTTCGGGTGTTGTAGCGGCTTGCCGCAGCGACGCGGGCGTCTCGACGCTCGCCGACCTGAAGAGCCGGCCGATCAGGGTCGCGAAGTTCTCGCAGTGGGAATTTCGGGCCTTCTTGAAGCAGAAGCACGGCGTCGACGACAGCCAGCGGCGCCGCTGCGCCTACTCCGCCGTGCCCTTCCCCGCCGCGTCGATGGAGGAGAAGCCGGCCTGATCCCGGCGGTCGCCGCCGGGGACGCAGCCGGCGACCGTCACGCCCGGCCGGGAGAGGATCGATCCCTCGACCCGCCGCCGTTCCGCCCGCAACTCAGCGCTGCGCCAGGCGCTTCCAGGTCTCGATGACCGAATCCGGGTTCAGCGAGATCGAGACGATCCCTTCCTGCGCCAGCCAGTCGGCGAAGTCCGGATGGTCGCTCGGCCCCTGGCCGCAGATGCCGACGTACTTGCCGACCGCGCGGCAGGCGGCGATGGCGCGCGAGATCATCGCCTTGACGGCCGGGTCGCGTTCGTCGAAGTCCTTGGCCAGGAGCTCCATGCCCGAGTCCCGATCGAGGCCGAGGGTGAGCTGCGTCAGGTCGTTCGAGCCGATCGACATGCCGTCGAAGTGCTCGAGGAACTGCTCGGCGAGGATCGCGTTGCTCGGCACCTCGCACATCATGATGACCTTCAGGCCGTCGGTTCCGCCCTGCGAGGCGCGCTTCAGGCCCCTGTCGGCCAACATCCCGACCACCGCCTTGGCCTGGTTCAACGTGCGCACGAAGGGCACCATGATCTCGACGTTGTCGAGCCCCATGTCGACGCGCACCCGGCGGAGCGCCTCGCATTCCATCGCGAAGGCTTCGCCGAAGGCCTCGCTCACGTAGCGCGACGCGCCGCGGAAGCCGAGCATCGGGTTTTCTTCCTCGGGCTCGTAGCGCGAGCCGCCGATCAGCTTCTTGTATTCGTTGCTCTTGAAATCCGAGAGCCGGACGATCACCGGTTTCGGCCAGAAGGCGGCAGCGATCGTCGCGATGCCTTCGGTCAGCTTGTCGACGTAGAAGGCGCGCGGCGACGCATGACCGCGGGCGACGCTTTCGACCGCCTTCTTCAGATCGCTGTCGATGTTCGGGTAGTCGAGGATCGCCTTCGGGTGGACGCCGATGTTGTTGTTGATGATGAATTCGAGCCGGGCGAGCCCCACGCCGTTGTTCGGCATCTGTGCGAAGTCGAAGGCCAGCTGCGGGTTGCCGACATTCATCATGATCTTGACCGGGCAGTACGGCATCTCGCTGCGCTCGACCTCGGTGACTTCGGTGTCGAGCAGACCGTCGTAGATGTAGCCGGTGTCGCCCTCCGAACAGGCGACGGTGACGAGCGCGCCTTCCCGCAGCACCTCGGTCGCGTCGCCGCAGCCGACCACGGCCGGGATGCCGAGCTCGCGCGCGATGATCGCGGCATGGCAGGTGCGGCCGCCGCGGTTCGTGACGATCGCCGAGGCGCGCTTCATCACCGGCTCCCAGTTCGGATCGGTCATGTCGGTGACCAGCACGTCGCCGGCCTGCACCTGGTCCATGTCGGCGATGCTGTGAACGACGCGGACCGGGCCGGTGCCGATCTTCTGGCCGATGGCGCGGCCTTCCGCGAGGACGGTGCCGGTGCTCTTCAACTTGTAGCGCTGCTCGACCTTGCCCTCCTGCTGGCTCTTGACCGTCTCGGGCCGGGCCTGGAGGATGTAGAGCTTGCCGTCGGCGCCGTCCTTGCCCCACTCGATGTCCATCGCACGGCCGTAGTGCTTCTCGATGGTCAGGGCGTAGCCGGCGAGTTCGGCAACGTCGGCATCGGTGAGCGAATAGCGGTTGCGCTGCTCGGGCACGGTGTCGACGGTTTTCACCAGCTGGCCGGTCGTGGCCTTTTCCTGCGCGCTGGCGAATTCCATCTTGATCAGCTTGGAGCCGAGGTTGCGGCGGATGATCGCCTGCTTGCCGTTGCGCAGCGCCGGCTTGTGGACGTAGAACTCGTCCGGATTGACGGCGCCCTGCACCACCGTCTCGCCGAGGCCGTAACTGGAGGTGACGAAGACGACGTCGGAAAACCCGCTCTCGGTGTCGATGGTGAACATCACGCCGGCCGAGCCGAGGTCGGAGCGCACCATGCGCTGCACGCCTGCGGAGAGCGCGACATCGCTGTGCGCGAAACCCTTGTGGACGCGGTAGCTGATCGCCCGGTCGTTGTAGAGGCTCGCGAACACCTCCTTCATCTTCGCCAGGACACCGTCGATGCCGACGACGTTGAGAAACGTTTCCTGCTGGCCGGCGAAGGAGGCATCGGGCAGATCCTCGGCCGTTGCCGACGAGCGAACCGCGAACGATGCGCCGGGGTTGCCCGCGGTCAGCTTCTCGAACTCGGCGCTGATCGCGGCGTTCAGATCCTCGGGGAACGGCGTCGATTCGATCCAGTGGCGAATCTCGGCGCCGGCCACGGCCAGCGCGCGAACGTCGTCGGTGTCGAGCGTCGCCAGCCGATCCTCGATCCTCGCAGCCAGGCCCTGGTGCTGGAGGAACCGGCGAAACGCGTGCGCCGTCGTGGCGAAACCGCCGGGAACGCGGACACCCGAGGCAGCGAGCTGGCTGATCATTTCGCCGAGCGAGGCGTTCTTGCCGCCCACCGACTCGACGTCGGTCATTCTCAGGTGTTCGAACGGGGCGACCAGCGAGGTCGCCAGAGGGTTGCTGGACATGCGAAGACTCCGGGATGGTGAAAAATCGGTGCTTCCCGGCGCGGCCGGCCCCCGGTGCCGGCGACCCTGAGGCGAACCCCGGCCGTCGGTCGGCCGGTGCCGAGCTCGAGGGCGGTTTCGCGGCCGCCCGAGCAAGGCTCGAGGGCAACCGGGCAGCGGCGGCTCGACTCGACCGGCACGAGGCGGGTACGGTCGGAGGCTGCGGGCATGTGGGCGGATGAGGAAGTCTGCACGCCATTCTAGGGCGAATGCCTATCATGGAGCACCCCCTCGCCGGAGCACCTCCCCATGGCCCATCGAACCGTGTTTTTCGTCTCCGACGGCACCGGCATCACCGCCGAAACCTTCGGCAACTCGATTCTTTCGCAGTTCGCGGTGAAGTCGCGCCATGTCCGGCGGCCGTTCATCGACACGCCCGACAAGGCGCATCAAGTGCTGCGCGAGATCAGCCACACCGCGGAGACCGAAGGCCGCAAGCCCATCGTCTTCATCACGCTCGTCGACCAGGAGATCCTCGCGATCGTCAAGAGCGACAACAAGGGCCTGCTGCTCGACATGTTCAACACCTTCATCGAACCGCTCGAGGCCGAGTTCAGGATGACGTCGAACCACCGCGTCGGTCGCTTCACCGACGTCTCGAAGAGCCAGGAATACACCGACCGCATCGAGGCGATCAATTTCTCCCTCGCCCACGACGACGGCCAGTCCTCGAAGAACCTCGCCGAGGCCGACGTCATCCTGGTCGGCGTGAGCCGCAGCGGCAAGACGCCGACTTCGCTCTACCTGGCGATGCAGCACGGCATCAAGGCCGCGAACTACCCGCTGATTCCGGAAGATTTCGATCGCGGGCAGATTCCGGCGTCACTCGCGCCCTTCAAGAAGAAGTGCTTCGGCCTCACGATCGATGCGGAGCGGCTCGCGAGCATTCGCAACGAACGCCGCCCCGGCAGCCGCTACGCGTCGCTCGAGAACTGCCGCGCCGAAGTGCGTGCCGCCGAATCGATGATGCGGCGCGAGGGCATCGGCTGGCTCTCGTCGACCCACAAGTCGATCGAGGAGATCGCGACCACGATCCTGCGGGATCTGCGGCCGGATCGGTTGATGTACTGAGCGCGCCGCGCGAGCCTTGGATGATTGCGGCGACTGCCGACGATGCGGCAATACGCCGCCGCCTGGAGCGAGGCGGCGGGTAGTCACGCCCTGGTTCGGCCCGAAATCGATGCCCGAGGCGGTGCCGCATCACATCCGGTGGGCACCTGCCGATCGCTGCCGGGCCGATTCGTAGAAGCACACGGCCGCCGCCGCACCGACGTTCAGCGATTCCTCGCCACCCGGCTGGGGGATCCGCAGCATCAACGCGCAACGCGCGGTGATCGCCGCCGACACGCCCTGCCCTTCGTGGCCCAGCACCCAGGCGCACGGCCAGGGCAGCGCCGTCTGGTCGATGGCCGCCTCGGCGTGAGAGCTGGTGGCGAGCATCGGCACGTCCCACGACGCCAGCGCGTCCTCGGTCAGCCCCTCGACCAGGTTCAGCCCGAAATGCGCTCCCATTCCGGCGCGCAGGACTTTCGGCGACCAGAGAGCCGCCGTGCCCTTCAAGGCGACCACCTGGGTGACGCCGAACGCAGCGGCGCTCCGCAGGATGGTGCCGACGTTGCCGGCATCCTGCAGCCGGTCGAGGACGACGCTCGCGACGGCCGGTCGCAGCGACGCATCGCCCGACCACGGCACCACGAACCCGAGCGGCGCCGGCGAGCCATTCTCGCTGATCGCGATGATCGGCGTGATCCTGCTGATCGGCATTGTGAAGAAGAACGCGATCCTGCTGGTGGATTTCGCCCTGGTCGAGGAGCGGCAGAACGGGCTGTCGCCGCTCGACGCCATCACTCCCTCCGGCACCACGACGACCTGCGCCGCCGCGCAGGCGAGCGCGCGCACGCCCGGCCGGTCCCAGGCCGACGCGCCGACCAGCGCGAGCGCCGCCGGCACGCCGCGTTCCGCGAAGGCGCTGCACAGGTGTTCGCCTTCGAGCCAGAACTCGCCCTGCTTTCGGTAAGCCGCCGGCTCGGCGGCCAACTTTCGCAGGCGGACCAGCAAGGGGTTGTCGCGGGAGGTGATCGAGCGGACCGGCGGGGACATCAGTCATCGAGCATCGAGTGGACGTCGTCGACCAGATGGTTCTCGATGGTCAATGACCGAAGCGCGTAGGCCTGTCGCACCGGCGCGAAGCCGCTTCGGTGGTGGCGACAGGCGCCGTGCAGCCGCAATGCAGCCAGGTGCTCGGGCGTCGAGTAACCCTTGTGGCCGGCAAAGCCGTACTCGGGATGTTCGGCGTCGAGTTCGAGGCAGAGACGGTCGCGGTAGACCTTGGCGAGCACCGAGGCGGCGGAGATGGACCGGATCTTCGCGTCGCCGCCGACGATCGCCTCGGCCGTGACCGAGAGCGGCGGCAACCGGTTGCCATCGACCAGCACCTTGTGCGGGCGCAGCCTCAGGCCCTCGACCGCCCGGCGCATCGCAAGCATCGTCGCGTGCAGGATGTTGAGGCGGTCGATCTCCTCCACGCTCGCCTGGGCGATGCAGACGCACAACGCCTTGGCGTGGATCTCGTCGAAGAGCCGCTCGCGCTGCGGCGCCGAGAGCAGCTTCGAATCGTTGAGGCCGCGGATCGGCGGGAGCTCGTCGTCGAGCATCACCGCGGCCGCGACCACCGGCCCGGCCAGCGGCCCGCGGCCCGCCTCGTCGACGCCGGCCATCAAGCCGGTCAGCGGCGGGAAGCGGCCGAACTGGTCAGCGCGCCAGTACCGTTTCGATGGCATCGGTGGCAGCTTTCGCGGTGTTGCAGCGCAGGCTGCGGTGCAGTCGATCGAATCGGTGGGCGAGGGCCGCGCACCGGGCGGGGTCGTCGAGCCAGGCGAAGGCGGCGTCGGCGATTTTGGATGGCGCGGCCGCGCCCTGCAGCAACTCCGGCACCGCGAACTCGCGCAGCAGGATGTTCGGCAGGCCGACCCAGGGCAGGTAGTTCATCCGCTTCATGATCTGCCAGCTGAGCGGGTGCATGGCGTAGGTGATGACCATCGGCCGCTTGAAGAGCGCCGCCTCCAGGGTCGCGGTGCCGCTCGCGATCAAGGTGACGTCGCAGGCGGCGAGCGCCGGCTGCGACCTGCCGCCGATGAGCGTGATGTCGACCCCGGGCGCATGCTGACGTTGCAAGGGCTCGACCAGCGGGCGCAGACCCGGCACCATCGGCAAGACGAATCGCAGCCCCGGCCGCCGGCGCGCCATTTCCGCCGCGGCCGCGAGCAGCCGCGGGGCGATGTAGTGCACCTCGGAGCGCCGACTGCCGGGCAGCAGGGCGACGACGGTGTCGTCGGGCGCCAGGCCGAGCGCGGCACGACTGGCCGCCCGCGGCACGTCGAGCGGAATCTCGTCGGCCAGCGGGTGGCCGACGTAAGCCGCGGCGATGCCCGCTTTCGCATAAATCTCCGGCTCGAAGGGAAAGATGCAGAGCACCAGATCCGTCGCACGCCGGATCTTCTCGATGCGCTGGCCGCGCCAGGCCCAGATCGATGGGCTGATGAAGTGGACGGTGCGGATGCCATCGGCCTTCAGCCGGGTCTCCAGGCCGAGGTTGAAATCCGGCGCGTCGACGCCGATGAAGGCGTCGGGCCGGTCGATGCCTTTTGCCGCGAGCAACCGGTCGGCCAGTTGCGCTCGGATGCCGGAGATCTCGCGGTAGTGCTTGAGCACCTCGACATAGCCGCGGACCGCGAGCTTGTCGTGCGGCCACCAGGCGTCGAAGCCCCCGGCCGCCATGTTCGGGCCGCCGATGCCCTCGGCCCTCAGCCCCGGCCAGCGCCGCCGCAAGCCGCCGAGCAGCAGCCCTGCGAGCAGATCGCCGGAGGCCTCGCCGGCGACCATCGCCAGTCGCG
>CAZZWY010000148.1:3403-8480 GCA_964657785.1 uncultured Acetobacteraceae bacterium | reverse complement strand
GAGCGCATGGAGCAGGCGCAGGCCGCGTTCGGCAAGCAGCAGGAGCGCATGGCGCACCTGCAGAAGTTCATCGACCGCTTCAAGGCCAAGGCGAGCAAGGCCAAGCAGGCGCAGAGCCGCGTCAAGGCGCTGGCGCGGATGGAAAAGCTCGGGCCGGTGCTCACGAGCGCCGACTTCCAGTTCGAGTTCCGCGAGCCGATGAACCTGCCGAACCCGATGCTCGCGTTCTCGGTCATGGCGTGCGGCTACAAGGCCGAGGACGGCAGCGAGACGCGCATCATCGAGAACATCAACCGCTCGGTGCTCGCCGGCCAGCGCATCGGCATCCTCGGCGCGAACGGGCAAGGCAAGTCGACCCTCGTCAAGACGATCGTCGGCGACCTGCCGTTGCTGTCCGGCGAGGTGACCGAGGGCAAGGGCCTGTCGATCGGCTACTTCGCGCAGCAGGAGCTCGACGTGCTGCAGCTCGACGACGGCGCGCTGATGCACATGATCCGTCTCGCCCGCGACGTGGGCCCGCAAGCGCGCGAGCAGGAGCTGCGCGACTTCCTCGGCTCGTTCCGCTTCGTCGGCGAGATGGTGACGCAGCCGGTCGGCACCCTCTCGGGTGGCGAGAAGGCGCGGCTCGTGCTCGCGATGCTGGTCTGGCAGCGCCCCAACCTGCTCCTGATGGACGAGCCGACCAACCACCTCGACCTGACGACGCGCGAGGCGCTCTCGATGGCGCTGAACGAGTTCGAGGGCACGGTGATGCTGGTGAGCCACGACCGGGCGCTGCTGCGCGAAGTGTGCGACGAGTTCTGGCTCGTGACCGGCGGCGGCGTGCAGCCGTTCGACGGCGACCTCGACGACTACCAGAAATGGCTGCTCGAGCAATCCCGGGAAGCTTCGCGCGAGCAAAGTCGCGGGCAGAAGGCGGCCGGCAAGGCAGCCGCCAAGGCGGCACAGAGCGGCGCACCGGCGATCGCGGAGCAAAAGACGCCCGCTTCGGCCCCACCCGCGTCCCGTCCTGCCGCCGACGGCCGCAAGACGAGTGTCGACGACCGCAAGCACAGCGCCGCGGCACGCCAGCAGCGCAGCGACGGCATCAAGCCGGTTCGCCAGGAATTCAACCGGATCGACAACCGTCTGGGCGTGTTGACGAGCGAACGCGAGACGCTCGAGGCGGCGCTTGCCGCTCCTGCCACCGCACCGGCGCGGCTCGCCGAGCAGGGCAAGCGCCTGAAGCAGGTCAACGAGGAGCTCGAAACGTTGGAGGCACGCTGGCTCGAACTGAGCACGCAGCTCGATTCGATGCAGGCCTGACGAGCGCGCGATTGTCGCACTGCGATACCCTGGCGCCGACGAGGGTTTTATATCGCTCGCAATTTGATTGCGCGTCGTTGCCTAAACTGCCGCCATGGGAGCACGCAACGCCGTCTTCGATCGACCGCCCGCCCTGGCCACGGGCAGCGATGCGGTATTGCGGCTCGATCGACAGCTCTGCTTCGCGCTCTACTCCGGTTCGCTCACGATGACGAAGCTCTACAAGCCCGTCCTCGATCCGCTCGGTCTCACCTATCCGCAATACCTGGTGCTGCTGGTGCTCTGGGAGACCGATGCGATCGGCGTCGGCGACCTCGGCACCCGGCTCTTCCTCGATTCCGGCACCTTGACGCCGCTCCTGAAGCGCATGGAGGCATCCGGACACCTGCTGCGCAAACGCGATCCTGACGACGAGCGGCGCGTCGTAGTGAGCCTGACACCGGCCGGCAAGGCCTTGCGTCGCAAGGCGCGTCCGATTGCAGTACAGGTTGCCGCCCTCGCCGGCTGTGACCACGCAGAGCTCGGCGAGCTGACCGCTCGCCTGCAGGCGCTTCGCGACCGTCTCGCCGAGCATCTAGGCGCCTGAGAAAATTTCCCAACCCCAGAAAGGATCGAACGATGGCACTCGAAAAAATTCTCTACACCGCCCACGCCACCTCCACCGGGGGCCGCGCCGGCACATCGAAATCGCCCGACGGCGCGCTCGACGCCAAGCTCACGACCCCCAAGGAGCTCGGCGGTGACGGCGCCTTCGGCACCAATCCGGAGCAGCTCTTCGCGGCGGGGTATTCGGCGTGTTTCATCGGCGCGATGAAGCACGTGGCGATGACGAAGAAAATCTCGCTCCCCGCCGACACCTCGATCGCTGCGGACGTCGGCATCGGCCCCATCCCGACGGGCTTCAGCATCCAGGTCGCCCTCAAGGTGACGATTCCCGGCATGGACCATGCGGAGGCGGAAAAGCTCGTCGAAGCGGCGCATCAGGTGTGTCCGTATTCGAACGCCACCCGCGGCAACATCGACGTGACCCTGACCGTCGTCTGACGGCGGAAGTCGCGGGAGCCGGCCCGCTCTCGTTCGAGGTGCGGGCCGCGTGGCGGGTCGCGTCAGCCGCGGCGGGCTTGTAGGAGCCGCAGGAGAAGCTCGATTCGGGCTTGCACCGGGGTGAGCGCGCCCGCTGATGGCAGGCTCGCGGCGCCCGGCGCATCGATCACGCTGCCGGCAGGGCAGCGGGTCGTTCGCAGCACCGGAACGCCTGCGGCCTGCGCCTCGCACAGGGCCGCCTCCAGGCTGCGATGAACACTGCCATTGCCGGTCCCGGCGACGACGATGCCGTCGACGCCCGAGCTGCACAAGGCCTGCACGAGCACCGCGTCGGCGCCGGCATGGCTGGTCACGATGGCCACGCGCGGCCACTCGGCGCCGTTCGGCGGCAGCACGTCGACGCCGATCGCCGCGCCTTGCGGCCATGCCCGGTGACCACGCAACACCCCCTCCTCGATCTGCGCCAGCGCGCCGGCGTCGCCCGAGTCGAAGGCGTCGAGCCGATAGGGGTGCGTTTTGCGAACGTCGAGGGCGCTGTGCACCTGCCCCGCCAGGACCGCGACCACCCCGCGCGCCGCGGGATCGGCCGCGACGCGCACCGCGTCGAGCAGGTTTTGCGGCCCGTCGCTCAGCAGGGCAGTCGCCGGGCGCATGGCGGCCGTCAAGACGATCGGCCGCGCCGGGGCGAAGAGCCGCTGAAGCAGGTACGCCGTCTCTTCGAGCGTGTCCGTCCCGTGGGTAATGACGATGCCCGTGACCTCGGGCCGGCCGAGGTGATGCGCGACGCGAAGCGCCAGCGCCTGCCAGACGGCGACGTCCATGTCCTTGCTGTCGATCTGCGCGACCTGTTCGACGTCGATCGGCCACGCAGCGAGCGCAGGGACGGCGGCGACGAGTGCCGCCGCGTCGAGTTGCGCGGCGCGGTAGCCGACGTTGTCGCGGGCGTCGGCCGCCGTGCCGGCGATCGTGCCACCGGTGCCGAGCACCACGACGGTGTTCGAAATCTTTTGCATTTTGCGTCGGGCTGGATGAAAATACAGTCTGGATGAATCGTCAGCGCCGGTGCGCCTCGAACGCGGAAGTTCGAGCGGTGCGCCGCACTGTCGAAGGGCCGGCCTGTGCCGGCGACGTCGACGTCGAGGATTGCAGATGTCCGAGGTAGTGCCGAAGCTCACCGATCGCCAGCAACAGATTCTGGACCTGGTCAAGAGCGCGATCGAGCGCACCGGTGCGCCCCCCACTCGCGCGGAAATCGCAAGCGAGCTCGGTTTTCGTTCGCCGAACGCCGCCGAGGATCATCTGCAGGCACTCGCTCGCAAGGGCGTGATCGAACTGGTCGGCGGCACATCGCGTGGTATCCGGCTGCGCGGTGATGCGCTGCAGGCGCTCAAGGAATCGCGCGGGCGGCAGTTCAGCTTGGCGATGCCGGGGCTCTCGCAGCTCACCCTGCCGCTGATCGGCCGGGTGGCGGCCGGCAGCCCGATCCTCGCCGAGGAACACGTCGACCGCAATTTCCAGGTCGAGGCCAGCCTCTTCGCGCAGCGGCCGGACTACCTCCTCAAGGTGCGCGGCATGAGCATGCGGGACGTCGGCATCATGGACGGAGACCTGCTCGCCGTGCAGAAAGCGACCGACGCGAAGAACGGCCAGATCGTCGTCGCCCGGCTCGGCGAGGAAGTGACCGTCAAACGCTTCCGCCGGACGCGCGGCAGCATCGAACTGATGCCGGAAAATCCCGACTTTCAAACCATCGTCGTGCCGACTGGCGGCGATGCCGTCGAGCAGCAGTTCCAGCTCGAGGGGATCGCCGTCGGTTTGATCCGGCACCAGATGGCATTCTGACCAGCGATGGCGACCCGTATCAAATCGCCGAAGGCGGCGTCGGCCGCTGAGTGCCTGCACCTTGAGCAGCTGCCGAACATCGGGCCGGCGCTTGCCGCCGATCTCCGGCTCATCGGCATCGAACGGCCGGGCGATTTGATCGGCCAGGACGCCTTTTCGCTCTATCGGCGCCTGTGCGAGCGCACCGGGCAGCGCCATGACCCCTGCGTTCTCGACACCTTCATGGCCGCCGCCGACTTCATGCACGGCGCGCCGGCGGCCCCCTGGTGGCACTACACACCTCAGCGCAAGGCGTTGTTCGGGGCGGTCTGAAGGCTGAGCCAAACCGGTGGCCGGCAGCTATGCGGAACATAAACCCGCATCTTCGGCCGCCGGGCGTCGTTGCAAATGCCCGAGCTACTGAGCTCGCAGTTAACGAGGTTGTCGAGGCAAGGCAAAGCATTGGCATGTCCCAAGCAGAGTCCGCTTCAGCCTTGCGCATTCCAAATGCGTACGTTGCAGGAATGGGAGCAAGGTCGCCGCTCTCCCACCGGAGCTGCGCGGGCGCTGGTTCGACTTGCCAAACGCCATCCCGAAGTATTGCGCGAGTCGCCCGTGTAGGAGGCGCCGCATGCGTCTCGCTACTCCGCGGCCTAACCCAAGTTAGGCTTCACGACACCCAGTTGCTGAGGCCGCTCGCTCCCCTTGCCATCTTACGCCAAGCGTAATACACTCGGCTCGTGATCCAGTCCTTCAAGTGCAAAGACACTCAGGCGCTATACGAGGGCGGCAGCGTTCGGCGTTTCAAGGCTTTGGTAAAGGTCGCTGAGCGCAAGCTTGCTCAGCTCGATGCCGCGCAGGGCGAATCGCGCGGGCGTGGCAGCGTTATTTCGAATTCCCGCTGCGC
>CAZZWY010000148.1:0-3393 GCA_964657785.1 uncultured Acetobacteraceae bacterium | reverse complement strand
CTCAGCTCGATGCCGCGCAGACTCTGGCGTTTTTAAAAGCCCCGCCGGGCAACCATCTTGAGGCGCTGAAGAACGATCGAAAAGGTCAGCACAGTATCCGCATCAACGACCAGTGGCGAATCTACTTCGTTTGGACCGAAGTAGGGCCAGTGGACGTTGAGATCGTCGACTACCACTGAAAGAGTCAACATGGCACGTCCTGTCAATCGCATGCGTCCGGTCCACCCTGGAGAAGTGCTACGCGACGACTACCTGGCTCCACTCGGACTTAGCGTCAATGCTCTTTCTGTCTCGCTTTCGGTCCCGGCAACGCGCATTCACGAAATCGTGAAGGAGCGACGGGCAGTAACGGCTGATACCGCCGCTCGGTTGGCTAAGCATTTCGGGGGCGATGCAACGTCGTGGTTGGTCATGCAAGCCAACTACGACTTGAAGACCTTACCCACGCTTCAGGAGATCGAGCGCGGAGTTCAGGTACGTGAACAGCTTGCTGCGTAGCAAAGTGAAGCCTAACCCACGGTTCGAGCGGGCTCGCTCCATTTGGCTGCGCCGGGCCTTCATTTCATTCTTGGCCCGGCACAGCCAAACGGAGCGAGCCGCTCAACCTAAACGTTAGGCGCTTTCGATGACAAGTCCCTTTGCTTGGCCACTCGCACCCGCAATCCTGCTCGCCGTCTCGGGCGCTGCTACTGCGCAAGACCTCAATGGCCTCTGGACGCTGAGCATCCACGATTCAAACCTACAAGCGAGAGTCACTATGCAAATTCGCTTCACAGACAGGCCAGGTCAGTCATGCAGTGGCGACAACTGGAAAAAAGTTGAAGTCGAGACAGTTGCAACTTCCAATAAAAAATCTTTCCCGATCAATGATGCACTCACCTATCAGTTCGACGGTGCGGATATTATTATCGGGCGAAATTCTGTCTGCGATGGCTATTTGCGCCTTAAAGGAAAGTTCAACGGCAGCGTTGCGGAGGGCAACTACTATGCGTTCGGTAAGGGCGGAGTGAAGTGAACGACCTAGGAACCTTTGTACTTTCCCGCAATCGCCAGTGATCGCCTAACCCATCATTCGAGCGGGCGGCTTCGCCGCCGCTCAATTCAAACGTTAGGCGCCCGCAAGACGCCGGGTCATAAACGTCACAGCAAGAAAAGATGCGATGCACACGCATTGTTAAGACTGCGGCGGTCCTACTTTCTTTCTAGTGTGGTGTTTCATGCTGTGCGGAACTAATAAAACCGATGGATTCGGTCGTCTGGCGAGGCGCAAAGCGCAGCCGTAGTCCCTTCGACGGCGAGCATTTGCAACGACGCCCGGCGGCCGAAGACACGGTTTTATGTTCTGCATAGCGTGAGACACCACACTAGGTGCTAACAATGTCCAGTACGGATTCCTTGCCGCAGCCAGCAAACAGTAAATCTATGTCTTGCGCTTGTTACCTCGTCTTCACGACCCGGAGGCCTGGACGAAGGAAGACAAAGAATCGGTAGCGAAGCACTTCAATCGCCTGCAAGAAGCGACGGAACAAGGCAAGGTAATTCTCGCTGGCCGAACGGAAGAGCCATTCGACAAAACGTTCGGCCTCGTAGTATTCGAGGCTGAGAATGACGAGGCGGCTCAGCAGTTCATGGAGAGCGATCCGACTGTTGCTTCAGGCGTCATGTCCGCTACGCTCCATCCGTACTCCGTCGCACTTCTACGCAGATGAGGCAGGCGCCTAACCCTTCCATCGAGCGGACTCGCTCCGGCAGGCAGCTCCAGGCCTTCATTTCATTCTCGGCTTTCCACTCCCCGCCTGCGCTCTCCGCTCATGTCAAACGGTAGGCCGTCTTGGCCCAGTGGGCGGTGGCGGTGGCGGTACATTTTCGCCAACCGGGCCGAGCCGTTCTCCCGCAGCGCGCCGGTCAACTCAAACGATCTCGATCCAGTCTCACGCTCCCTGCCGCAGACCTAATCCTGAAGCGCCCCCAGGAAGTCCTGTTTCCCGAGCGGCACACCGTTGTGTCTCAGCAGGGCGTAGGTCGTCGTCACATGGAAAAAGAAGTTCGGCAGGGCGAATCGTTCGAGATAGGCCTGCGCGCTGAGGGTGATCGGCGCGTCGCGTCGCGGTAGTGTCACGCTCCGGTCGGCGGCGCCGGTGATCTTGTCTTCCGGCACCGAACGAATGAAGGCGACCGTCTTGCCGACGCGCTCGCGCAGCTGCGCCAGGGTCGACTCGTTGTCCTCGAACGCAGGCGCCTCCACGCCGGCGATGCGGGCAACGCACAACTTTGCCGTGTCGCACGCGATCTGAACCTGCTTCGTGAACGTCAGCATGTCGGGAGCGAGCCGGCTCGACAGGAAGTTCGCCGAATCGAACTTCTTCGCATCGGCGTGTGCCTGCGCCTTTTCGAGCCAGCCGTCGAGGTTGCCGAGGATTCGCACGAAGAGCGGGGCGCTCGCGGTGTAGAGGGTGGTGGACATCGTTTCTCCGAACGGGTGAAGTGAGCGGCCAAAGGCCAGGTCAGGGCCGCAGCGTGCGGCGACGAACCGGATCACGCCGCGTGCACAATGGCTGGCCGCTGGATGCAGCCGCTTCGACCGAACCCGGACCCCGTGAACATCATCATTCTCGACGACTATCAGGACGCCGTGCGCAAGCTCCCCTGCGCCGGCATCATGGAGCAACTCAACGCCAAGGTCTTCACCAACACCGTCAAGGGCATCGGCCAGCTCTCGGTGAGGCTGCGCGATGCGGAGGTGCTGGTGCTGATCCGTGAACGCACCCATTTCCCGAAGGCGCTGATCGAGAAGCTGCCCAAGCTCAAGTTGATCTCGCAGACCGGCAAGGTCGGTTCGCACGTCGACGTCGACACCTGCACCCGCATGGGCATCGCCGTCGCCGAGGGCGTCGGTTCGCCGACGGCGCCGGCCGAGCTGACGTGGGCCCTGATCATGGCGGCGATGCGCCGCCTGCCGCAGTACATCGGCAACCTGAAGCACGGCGCCTGGCAGCAGTCGGGGCTCAAGGCCGCGTCGATGCCGCCCAACTTCGGGGTCGGCATGGTGCTCAAGGGCAAGACGCTCGGCATCTGGGGCTATGGGCGCATCGGTCAGCTGGTCGCCGGCTATGCCAAGGCCTTCGGCATGCAGGTGGCGGTCTGGGGCAGCGACTCGGCACGGGCACGGGCGCAGCAGGACGGCCTCGTCGCCGCGAGCAGTTGCGAGGCCTTCTTCGAGGCCTGCGACGTGCTCTCGCTGCACCTGCGCCTGCACGACAGCACCCGCGGCATCGTCACGTTCGATGCGCTCTCGCGGATGAAGCCGACCGCGCTGCTGGTGAACACCTCGCGCGCCGAACTGATCCAGGAAAGCGCCCTCGTATCCGCGCTGAATCGCGGCCGGCCCGGGAT
>CAZZWY010000147.1:0-8494 GCA_964657785.1 uncultured Acetobacteraceae bacterium | reverse complement strand
GGGCCGTTGCCGATGATGGTCGCGCCCTTCACCGGGTACTGGATCTTGCCGTTCTCGACCCAGAACGCCTCGCTCGCCGAAAACACGAACTTGCCGCTCGTGATGTCGACCTGGCCGCCGCCGAAGTTGGTCGCGTAGAGGCCGCGCTTGAGCCCGGCGATGATCTCTTCCTTGGTTTTGTCGCCGCCGAGCATGTAGGTGTTGGTCATCCGCGGCATCGGCATCGCGGCGTAGCTCTCGCGGCGGCCGTTGCCGGTCGGCTTCACGCCCATCAGGCGGGCGTTCATCGAGTCCTGGATGTAGCCCTTCAGGATGCCGTCCTCGATCAGCACGTTGCGCTGCGAGGCGTTGCCTTCGTCGTCGACGTTGAGCGAGCCGCGCCGGTCGGGGATCGTCCCGTCGTCGAGCACGGTGACCCCCTTCGCGGCGACGCGCTGGCCGATCCGGCCACTGAACGCGCTCGATTCCTTGCGGTTGAAGTCGCCCTCGAGGCCGTGGCCGATCGCCTCGTGGAGCAGCACGCCGGGCCAGCCCGGGCCGAGCACGACGCTCATCTCGCCGGCCTTGGCGGCGCGCGACTCGAGGTTCGTCAGCGCCGCATTGACGGCGTCGCGCACATAGCTTTCGATGACGTCGTCGTCGAAATACGCGAAGCCGAAGCGCCCGCCCCCACCGCTGCTGCCGACCTCGCGCCGCACCACGCCGGAGGTGGTCTGCTCGGCGATCACGGTAAGCGAGAGCCGCACCAGCGGCCGCACGTCGGCGGCCAGCGTACCGTCGCCGCGGGCGACGAGCACCACGTCGTATTCACCCGCGAGGCCCGCCATCACCTGCACGATGCGCGGGTCCTTCGAGCGCGCGAGCTTCTCGACCTTTTCGAGCAACGCGACCTTCCGGGTGCTGTCGAGCGTCGCGATCGGGTCCATCGGCGCGTAGAGCACGCGGCTCGAGGCGAGCTTCTGCTTCGTCCCGACCTTGACGCGCCGGCTCTGGCCGTTGGCGGCGATCGTGCGGACGGTCGCCGCGGCGTCCATCAGCGCGGCCTCGGAGATGTCGTCGGAATAGGCGAACGCCGTCTTCTCGCCCGCCACCGCGCGCACGCCGACACCCTGATCGATGCCGAAGCTGCCGCTCTTGACGATGCCTTCCTCGAGGCTCCAGCCCTCGCTGCGGGTGTACTGGAAGTAGAGGTCGGCGTCGTCGATCCGGTGCGTCGCGATGGCCGCCAGCGCCTTCGCCAGCGTCGCGTCGGTCAGGCCGAAGGGTTCGAGCAGCAACGAGCGGGCGACGGCGAGGCGTTCGATCGTGGGTTCGCGAGAGATCATGGGCGGCGTCCGGAGGTGGTGGGGAATTGTAGGAGGACAGTTCAAGACCCGAGGTCTTTGAGGGCCAGCGCGCGGGCGTACAGCACGTTGCGCGGCGCCCCCGTCAGGTCGGTGGCGAGCGCGACCGCCTGCTTCAACGGCAGATCGGCGAGCAGGATGCCGAGGGTTCGGTCGTGCGCGGTCGCTTCGTCCGCCGGGGCGGACTCGAGCGCATGCAGGACGAGCACGAACTCGCCCCGGCTACGATGGGCATCGGCCGCCAACCATGCCGGCAGATCGGCCGCCGGAAGACCAGCGACCGTCTCGAACTGCTTGGTCAGCTCACGGCACACCGTCACGCGGCGGGCGCCGCACGCCTGCGCCAAGCTGGCTGCCAGCGCCTCGATCCGGTGGGGCGCCTCGAACACGACCTGCGTCTGCGGGCTGCTCGCCAGCTGCTGCAACATTTTGGCCCGCTCGCCTGCCTTGGGCGGCAGAAAGCCGACGAAGGTGAACGGTCCCGGCGCCGCGTCCCCGGCGACGCTCAGCGCGGCGATCACGCTGCTTGCGCCCGGGATCGGCAGCGTCCGATAGCCGGCCGCCTGCACCGCGGCGACCAGCGCCGCCCCCGGGTCGCTGACCGCCGGCGTCCCGGCGTCGCTGATATACGCCACGCGCTCGCCGAGCGCGAGTCGCGTCAGCACGCCGCCAGCGGCCTCGCGTTCGTTGTGCTCGTGAATCGCCAGCAGCGGCTTGCCCTCGATGCCGAGCTGGCGAAGCAGCGGAGCGCTGTGGCGCGTGTCCTCGCAGGCGATGGCGTCGGCGAGCGTCAGTACATGGATGGCGCGCAGGCTGATGTCCGCCAGATTGCCGATCGGCGTCGCGACCACGTACAGTGCGCCGGGCGGATGTTGCTGGCCCGCTGCGGCGCTGGCGGCCGCCTGTTGCCACAACGAGGCGTTGACGGTGGTCACGGAAAAGAGGGCGGGCGAGTGACGACGAAAGGGGTGGGCGATGCCGGCGAGGCGCGTGCGTTGGCGCATCTGCAGCGCCAGGGCATGGTGCTCGTGCAGCGCAATTATCGGGTCGCCGCCGGGCCGAACGCGCCGGGCGGCGAGATCGATCTGATCCTGCGCGACCCCGACGGCACGCTCGTGTTCGCGGAGGTGCGGTCGCGCGGAGGTGCCGGCTTCGGCGGCGCCGCAGCGAGCATCGGCCCGACGAAGCGGCGCCGGCTGGTGTTCACGGCCCGGCATTTCCTGCGCACGCTGCGGTCGACGCCGCCTTGTCGTTTCGATGTGGTCGTGATCGAAAACAAGCGCATCGAATGGCTGAAAGCGGCGTTCGACGCCGACTGAGTCGCCTTCGCTGCGTCGCCGATGAATGGCGCAGCGCAAGCGGCTCGGCTCATGGGGCCCCCGGCCGCAGCAGCGGTCAGGCCGGCCATGGAACCAGCATGGTGCATCGGTGTCATATGATCCATGACCATGCTCGAACAACGCATCCAACAGCATTTCTTCGACAGCGCCGACCTCAATTACGCCGCTGCCGAGTTGCTGTCCAAGCCGATTGCGGATGCGGTCGAGATGCTGGTCGGCTGCCTCACGGCGGGCGGCAAGGTGCTCAGTTGCGGCAACGGGGCCTCGGCGAGTGACGCGCAGAAATTCGCGGCCGAGTTCGTCGGTCGTTTCGAGCGCGAGCGTCCGGGCCTGGCTGCGTTGTCGCTGACGGCGGACAGCGCGGTGCTCACGGCCATCGCACAGGACCATCCGCTGAGCACGCTTTTCGCCAAGCAGATCGAGGCCCTCGGCCAACCCGGCGACGTGTTGCTCGCGATCAGCGCCACCGGCGACGCCGCCAACGTCGTGGCCGCGATCGAGGCGGCTCGTGCCAAGGACATGTCGATCATCGCGCTCACCGGTGGTCGCGGCGGCCGGAGTCGCGAACTGCTGACCGACACCGACGTGCTGATCTGCGCCCCTCACGACCGCACCGTGCGCATCCAGGAAGTCCATCTGCTCGTGCTGCACTGCCTGTGCGACGCGGTCGACCTGCAATTGCTGGGCGAACAGGAATCCCCATGATCTCGAAGAAGACGTATCGCCGTGCGTTGCCGCTGCTGGTGTTGGCCGCAGCAACGTCCCTCAGCGGCTGCGCCGCGGTGCTGCTCGGCGGCGCCTTCATCGGCGGGTCGCTGGTGGTGATGGACCGCCGCTCCACCGGCACGCAGGTCGACGACGAGTCGATCGAGCTCAAGTCGGTGAACCGCGTGAACGAAGTTCTGGGGGACCGCGGCCGCGTGAGCGTGACGAGCTACAACCGCCTGGTGCTGATCACCGGCGAGGTGCCGGACGCGGCTGCCAAGGCGAAGGTCGAGCAGGCGGTGTCCCGCATCGAGAACGTGCGCGGGATCGTCAACGAACTCGCGGTCGGTTTCTCGAGTTCGATCGGCACCCGCTCGAACGACACGCTGATCACGAGCAAGGTCAAGGCGAGCCTGATCGACGCCAAGGACCTGCAGTCCAACAGCTTCAAGGTGGTGACCGAGCGCGGCATCGTCTACCTGATGGGCGTCGTCACGGAGCGCGAGGCCAAGCGCGCCTCGGATGTCGCCCGCGGCGTCGGCGGCGTGGTCAAGGTGGTTCGCGTCTTCGACATCGTGAGCGAGTCGGCACTCGCCGACCTGCAGCCGCCGAAGACGCCGCCGGCCGGCGGCAAGCCCTGACGATCAGACCAGGCGCTTGAGCAAACTCGAGGTGTCGAGCCGGTTGCCGCCCGAGGCCTGCACGTCGGCATAGAACTGGTCGACGAGCGCGGTGACCGGCACCCGCGCCCCGTTTCGGCGCGATTCCTCGAGCACCAGGCCGAGGTCCTTCCTCATCCAGTCGACCGCGAAGCCGAAGTCGAACTTGCCCGCGATCATCGTCGGGCCACGGTTGTCCATCTGCCAGCTCTGGGCCGCGCCCTTGCCGATCACCTCGAGCACCGCCTTCATGTCGAGCCCCGCCTTCTGGCCGAAGGCGATCGCCTCCGAGAGGCCCTGCACCAATCCCGCGATGGCGATCTGGTTGACCATCTTCGCGAGTTGCCCCGCACCCGCCGCGCCGAGCAGCGTCATCGCCTTGGCGTAGGCCATCGCGACCGGGCGGACGCGCTCGAAAACCGCCGGCTCGCCGCCGCACATGACCGTCAGCGCGCCGTTGATCGCGCCCAGGTTGCCGCCCGAGACCGGCGCGTCGACGAACCCGAGGCCGCGCCGCCCCGCTTCCGCCGCGAGCTCGCGCGCGACCTCGGCCGACGCGGTCGTGTGGTCGACGAAGACCGCGCCCGGCTTCATGCCGGCGAACGCCCCGGTCTCGCCGAGGACGATCGAGCGCAGGTCGTCGTCGTTGCCGACGCAGGCGAAGACGATGTCGGCATCTGCTGCCGCGGCGGCCGGCGTCGGAGCGCTGGGATGGCGGTGCTCGGCCGTCCAGGCCTTCGCCTTCGCATCCGAGCGGTTGTAGACGGTGACGCGGTGCCCCGCCTTCGCGAGGTGGCCGGCCATGGGGTAGCCCATGACGCCGAGGCCGAGGAAGGCCACGCGCTGCGGGTCGATCGGGTCGTAGGTCTTGGTGGTCATGGTCGGTCGGGTCGAAAACGGGTCAAGGACTGATCAGCACGACTGGCGTACCAGGCGCTGGCGGCGTCCTGATTCTCCGACGTTTCCGAAGCGGCGCCGCGAGCGCTACACGATCGAGAGGTGCTCGGTGCCGGCCGAAAGATCGCTGCTTCTCGCCCGCTGGCTGTGCAACTTGATCTGCAGCCGCAGATCGTTGACCGAATCGGCATTGCGCAGCGCGTCCTCGAACGTCACCTGATTCGCCTCGAACAGGTCGAAGAGGGCCTGGTCGAACGTCTGCATGCCGAGCTCGCGCGAGCGCTTCATGATCTCTTTGATCTCGGCGACCTCGCCCTTGAAGATGAGGTCGGAGATCAGCGGCGTGTTGAGCATGATCTCGACCGCCGCGACGCGGCCGCGGCCTTCCTGCTTCGGCAACAGGCGCTGCGACACCATCGCCTTCAGGTTCAGCGAGAGATCCATCAGCAACTGCGCGCGCCGCTCCTCCGGGAAGAAGTTGATGACCCGGTCGAGCGCCTGATTCGCGCTGTTCGCGTGCAAGGTCGCCATGCAGAGGTGACCGGTCTCGGCGAACTGCACCGCGTGCTCCATCGTCTCGCGGTCGCGGATCTCGCCCATCAGGATCACGTCGGGCGCTTGCCGCAGCGTGTTCTTCAGCGCCGCGTCCCAGCCATCGGTGTCGATGCCGACCTCGCGCTGGGTGACGATGCAGTTCTTGTGCGGGTGCACGAACTCGACCGGGTCCTCGATCGTGATGATGTGGCCGAAGGAGTTCTCGTTGCGGTGGTCGACCATCGCGGCGAGCGAAGTGCTCTTGCCCGAGCCGGTCGCGCCCACCAGGATCACGAGGCCGCGCTTGGACATCGTCACCTCTTTCAGCACCTTCGGCAGCCCCATCGACTCGATCGTCGGCAAGGTCTGCGGAATCGTTCGCATCACGAGGCCGACGTTGCCCTGCTGCACGAAGGCGTTGACGCGAAAGCGGCCGATGCCCTGGGGCGAGACGGCGAAGTTGCACTCCTTCGTGCGCTCGAATTCGGCCGCCTGCTTGTCGTTCATCACCGAGCGGGTCAGCGCCAGCGTGTGTTGCCCGGTCAGCGGCTGCGGCGACACCTTCGTGACCTTGCCGTCGACCTTGATCGCCGGCGGGAAGTCGGCGGTCAGGAAGAGGTCCGAGCCGTTTCGCGACACCATCAGGCGCAGCAGGTCGTTGACGAATTTGGATGCCTGATCGCGTTCCATGCGGGTCTTTCAACGTCGGGTGATGCGGCTGGGAGCTTGCCACCGCCGGCCTCGCGGGGCGAGCCGGGTGCCTGGCGCTAGCCGGGGAAGTTTTCCGGGAATTTCGCCTTCGCGCGCGCCTCGGCCGGCGTCACGATGCTGCGCCGGACCAGGTCGGCCAGGTTCTGGTCGAGCGTCTGCATGCCGAGCGCGTTACCGGTCTGGATCGACGAGTACATCTGCGCGATCTTCGCCTCGCGGATCAGATTGCGGATCGCCGCGGTGCCCAGCATGATCTCGTGCGCCGCGACCCGGCCGCTGCCGTCCTTGGTCTTGCAGAGCGTCTGCGAGATCACGCCGATCAACGATTCCGACAACATCGCCCGCACCATCTCCTTTTCGGCCGCGGGAAACACGTCGACGATCCGGTCGACGGTCTTCGCGGCGCTCGAGGTGTGCAGCGTGCCGAAGACGAGGTGGCCGGTTTCGGCGGCGGTGAGCGCGAGGCGAATCGTCTCGAGGTCCCGCATCTCGCCGACGAGGATCGCATCGGGATCCTCGCGCAGGGCCGACCGCAGCGCATTCGAGAAGCTCAAGGTGTGCGGCCCGACCTCGCGCTGGTTGATCAGGCACTTCTTCGATTCGTGGACGAATTCGATCGGGTCCTCGACCGTCAGCACGTGGCCGAATTCGTTCTCGTTCAGGTGGTTGACCATCGCCGCGAGCGTGGTCGACTTGCCGGAGCCGGTCGGGCCGGTGACGAGCACCATGCCGCGCGGCTTCAAGGCCAGATCGGCGAAGATCTTCGGCGCGTTGAGCTGCTCGAGGGTCAGGATCTTCGACGGAATCGTCCGGAACACCGCGCCGGCACCGCGGTTCTGGTTGTAGGCGTTGACGCGAAACCGCGCCAGTCCCTGAATCTCGAACGAGAAGTCGCACTCCAGCACTTCTTCGTAGGACTTCCTCTGCGAGTCGTTCATGATGTCGTACACCATGCTGTGGACCTGCTTGTGGTCGAGCGGGTCGACGTTGATGCGGCGCACATCGCCGTGCACCCGGATCATCGGCGGCAGGCCGGCCGACAGGTGCAGGTCCGACGCCTTGTTCTTGACCGAAAACGCCAGGAGTTGGGTGATGTC
Source organism: uncultured Acetobacteraceae bacterium (assembly GCA_964657785.1). Lineage (GTDB taxonomy): Bacteria > Pseudomonadota > Gammaproteobacteria > Burkholderiales > Burkholderiaceae_C > LMDS01. The sequence continues at coordinate 1,208 of CAZZWY010000147.1, read as the reverse complement.
CATGGGGCAGAAGGTGGGTTGCTGCAGTCGGGTCGCGAACGGGTGCGACCCCCGAAACGCGGGATACTCAAACCATTATGGCGACGATAGCGGCGCAACTGGCGCAAGTTGAACAGCGCATTGCGCTCGCCTGCGAGGCTTCGGGCCGGCCCGTGCACAGCGTCACGCTGCTCGCGGTGGCCAAGACCTTCGGCGCTGAAGCGGTGCGCGAGGCCTACGGTGCCGGCGCTCGCCGCATCGGGGAAAACTACGTGCAGGAAGGCGTCGAAAAGATCGCGGCGCTCGCCGACCTTCGCGCCGACCTCGAGTGGCATCTCATCGGGCCGCTGCAGTCGAACAAGACCCGCATCGTCGCCGAGCAGTTCGACTGGGTGCACTCGGTCGACCGGCTGAAGATCGCCGAGCGCCTGTCCGAGCAGCGCCCGCCGAACCTGCCGCCGTTGCAGGTCTGTCTGCAGGTCAACATCAGCGGCGAGACGAGCAAGAGCGGCGTCGCGCCGGCGCAGGTGCCGGGCCTTGCCAAGGCGGTGTCGATGCTGCCGAGGCTTCGTCTGCGCGGGCTGATGGCCGTGCCCGAGGCCCGCGGAGATTTCGAGGCGCAACGCGCGCCGCACCGCGCCCTGCGCGAACTGCTGGCCGAACTCGGTGCCGCGGGGCTTGCGCTCGACACGCTCTCGATGGGCATGAGTGCCGACCTGGAAGCGGCGATCGCCGAGGGCGCGACGCTGGTCCGCGTCGGCAGTGCGATCTTCGGCCCGCGGCCCGCTGCGTAAACTCTGTCGATGACCCTCCCGGCGAAAGCGACGACATGACCTCCGAACGGCTGGCCTTCATCGGCGGCGGCAACATGGCCGGGGCGATCCTGGGCGGCCTGATCCGCAGCGGCCGGGACCCCGCCTCGATCGTCGTCGTCGACCCCGGCGCAGACCAGCGCGCCCGTCTCGCGGCGGACTTCGGCGTGCGCACCGCCGCTGCCGCCGACGCCGCCGCGCTCGGCGTCGCGGCGACCGTGATCTGGGCCGTCAAGCCGCAGCTCTTCCACGCCGCCGCGGCGCCGTGCGCGCCCTACGTCGGCGGCGCACTCCACCTGAGCGTGATGGCCGGCATCCGCAGCGACGCGCTGGTGCGCGCGACCGGCAGCCCCCGCGTCGTCCGGGCGATGCCGAACACGCCGGCGCTCGTCGGTCTCGGCATGACGGGGCTCTTCG
>CAZZWY010000146.1:6336-8529 GCA_964657785.1 uncultured Acetobacteraceae bacterium | reverse complement strand
GTCGCGTCGAAGATCGCATTGGCGATCGCCGCCGTGCCGGGCACCGACGCCGACTCGCCCGCGCCGAGCGGCGGCTCGCCCGGGCGCCGCATCAACAGCACCTCGACGAACGGCACCTCGCGGAAATTCAGGATCGGATAGGCGCCCCATTCGCGCGCCACCGGCACCTGGCTCGTCGGATCGACCGGCAAGGACTCCTTCAGCGCCCGGCTCGTCGTCTGCAGCACGTTGCCGTGGACCTGGTGCTGAACGCCCGCCGGGTTGATCATCAGCCCGGCGTCGTGGCCGACGACGACCCGACTCACGTGGACTTCGCCGGTGACCCCGTCGACCTCCACGTCCGCGACCCACGCCGCCCACGCGGCCCCGAACCCCGGGAACTTGCTGTGCACGTAGCGCGCGTAGGCGATGCCCTGGCCCTTGCGCACCGCCGCCGACGACGCTTGCTGCTGGGGCGCGGTGTGCGCCCGCCAGCCGGCCTTCGCGGCGGTGGCGCGCACCAGCTCGATCGCGCGCGGATCCGAGAGGTGGCGCAGCCGGAAGTCGACCGGGTCGACCGCCGCGGCGGTCGCGAGCTCGTCGATGTAGCACTCGTGGGCGAACGAATTCGGCAGCGCCGAGACGCCGCGCAGCCAGGAGGCGCGCAGGATCGGCGCCATGTCGTTCGCGACGACGCGCAGGTTCGCGTAGTCGTAGGGCGGCACGGCCGTGCGGTCGCCCATCTCGAAGGCGGTCGACACCGGCTCGACGCTGCGGGTCAGCAGCAGCGCGAGCGTCGGCGCGCCGTTGGACGGGTAGGACGTCTGGAAATCGTAGCCGGCGACGTCGCCCGTGGCCGTCAGCCCGCCGTCGACCTGCATCAGCTGGGCGGCGCCCTTCGGCTCCCAAAGGTGCTCCTGCTCGCGCGACAGCTGCACCCGCACCGGCGCCCCGACCGCGCGCGAGAGCAGCGCCGCATCCGCCGCGACATCGTCGGCGCCGTTGCGACCGTAGCAGCCGGCGGCTTCCATCCGGACCACGTCGATCGCGGCGGCGGGCAGGCCGGTCAGCGTCGCCAGATCGGCGCGCAGAACGTGCGGGTTCTGGGTGCCGGCCCAAACGTCGAGGGCGGTGCCGCGCCAGTGCGCCACCGCGCACGACGGCCCGATCGAGGCATGCAGCTGGTACGGCCAGACGTAGGTGCGCGGCAGGCGCTGGGCGGCGTTCGCGAGCGCGCTGTCCAGCTGCCCGCGGTCGACGAGCACGCGGCGCGTCGACGGCTGCTCGCGCAGCGCCTGACCGAGATCGGCGAGCGACGGCATGCCGGGCCACGGCCTCCACGCGACCTGGAGTTCGCGCATCGCCGCCTCGGCCTGGTCTTCGCGCTCGGCGACGACGCCGACGAAGTCGCGGATCACCACCACCGCCCGAATGCCCGGCAGGTGCGCGATCGACGCTTCATCGACCGACTCGAGCGTGTTGCCGACGAAGTCGCCGGCGTCCACCCCCGCGTACGGCGGCCGGACGACGCGGCCGTGCAGCATCCCGGGCAGGCGCTTGTCGTGGACGAAGACCTCCGCACCGGTCGCCTTCGCCGGGATGTCGACGCGCGGGGTCGAGGTGCCGACGATCCGGTAGTCGGCGGCCGGCTTGAGCGGGGCCAACGACGACAGCGTGAGGTCGGCCTGCACGCCCTGGAGCAGCGCCGCATAGCCGATGCGGCATTCCGGATCGGCGCGCCGGTGCACGGCGCCCATTTCTGCGACCAGCGCCGCCGCCGGGACGCCGAACCGTTCCGCGGCCCGCGCGATCAGCCACTCGCGGGCCTGTGCGGCGGCGCTGCGGAGCGGCGCGGCATGGATCTGGATCGACGCGCTGGCGATCGTCGCGCCCTGGTTCGGCGCGCTCGCGGTGCTGCCCATCAGCAGCACCACCTGGGCCATGTCGACCTCGAGTTCCTCGGCGACGATCTGGGTGAGCGCGGTGCGCAGCCCCGTGCCCAGGTCGACGTGGCCGTGCAGGGCGGTGACGCTCGCGTCGTCCCAGACCGCCAGCAGAATCTCCGGGCCTTCGGCGGGGTCGGCCGGCACCGACGCCGGCTGCCCGGCCAGCGGCGCCGGCGGTGGCGGCACCTCGCGCCGGACCCGCAGCACGCCCTCGGCCTGCCGGAGACCGGCGCGGGTGTGAGGTTCGTCGGCGCGCCGCGTCACGGGT
>CAZZWY010000146.1:0-6326 GCA_964657785.1 uncultured Acetobacteraceae bacterium | reverse complement strand
ACCCTCGCGCGGCGCGCGGCGCAATTCGTCTTCGTGGCGGCTCGGCGACTCATGACGCCCGGGCCGCCCTCGACAGCGCCGCGGCGCGCTGCACCGCTTGCAGGATCTCGAGATGGGTGCCGCAGCGGCACAGGTTGTGCGAGAGCGCGTCGCGCGCCTGGGCGTCGGTGGGGGCCGGGTGGCGCGCCAGCAGCGCAACGGTCGCGAGGATCATGCCGTTCAGGCAGTAGCCGCACTGCGCCGCCTGGCAGTCGATGAAGGCCTGCTGCACCGGATGCAGCCGCTCGCCGTTCGCCAGGCCCTCGAGCGTCGTGACGTGGCGGCCTTCGACCCCGCCGACCGGGATCACGCAGGCGCGCGCCGCCGCGCCGTCGACCAGCACCAGGCAGGCGCCGCATTCGCCGAGGCCGCAGCCGTACTTCGGCCCGTTCAGGCGCAGATCGTTGCGCAGCACCTGAAGGAGCGGCGCCGACCCCGGCACGGCAAGGGCGTGGCGACGCCCGTTGACGGTCAGCGTGACCGGGGCGGGCGGCCGAGGCGCGGCGGTCGGGTCAACCGACGTCACCCGACTGGATCCGTGTCACACCGTGCGCGGTCATCGCGCCCCACGCCGCGGCCAGCGAGCCGTTCAGGTCGATCGCCCGGGTCGCGTCCTCGATGACGCAGGTCTCGAAGCCGGCCTGGCGTGCATCGATCGCAGTCCAGGCGACGCAGAAATCGGTCGCGAGGCCGGTGACGTAGACGGTGCGGATGCCGCGCGCCTGCAGGTAGCCGGCGAGGCCGGTCGAGGTGCGGCGATCGGCTTCGGTGAACGCCGAATAGCTGTCGATGCCCGGATGAAAGCCCTTGCGGATGATGAGCTGGGCGGTCGGCAGGTGCAGGTCCGGGTGCAGCGCCGCGCTCTCGGTGCCCTGGACGCAATGCTCCGGCCAGAGCACCTGGCGGCCATACGCGAGCTCGGTGGTCTCGTAGGGCCGGCGACCCGGATGGCTGCTCGCGAACGAGGCATGGCCGGGCGGGTGCCAGTCCTGGGTGATGACGATGTTCTCGAAGTGATTTGCCAGCCGGTTGATGACCGGAACGACCTCCTCGCCGCCCGCGACCGCGAGGCCGCCGCCGGTGCAAAAACCGTTCTGTACATCGACGACGATCAGGACGCTCGCGGCGTCGGGCTGCGGCGTGGAAGTGACGTTGCTCATCGCGATCCTCTCGTCAGACGCTCAGGTAGGTGCGCCGGACTTCGGCGTCCGCGGCGAGCGCGGCCATCGTGCCTTCATAGCGTATCTGGCCTTTCTCGAGCACGTAGGCGCGGTCGGAGACGAGCTCGGCGAAGTGCAGGTTCTGCTCCGACAGCAGGATGCTCACGCCTTGCGCCTTCAGCGCCAGGATCATGTGCGCCATCTGCTCGACGATGACCGGCGCGACGCCCTCGCTCGGCTCGTCGAGCAGGACGAGAAAGGGGTTGCCCATCAGGGTGCGGGCGACGGTCAGCATCTGCTGCTCGCCGCCGCTCATCCGGGCGCCGGGGCGGTCGGGCATCTCGCCCAAGTTGGGGAACAACTTGTAGAGCGCCGCGGGCGTCCACACCGGCGCGGCGCTGCCATCGGCCCACCGGCGCGGCGGCTGGCGGCCGACCTCGAGGTTCTCGGTGACGCTCAGGTCGGCGAACACGCGCCGGTCCTCGGGCACGTAGCCGAGGCCGAGGCGGGCGACTTCGTGCGGCGCGGCGGTCGACACGTCCTGGCCGAGAAAATCGATCCGCCCCCTGCGCTTCGCGAGCAGGCCCATCAGCGCCTTGAGCGTCGTCGACTTGCCGGCACCGTTGCGGCCCAGCAGCGCGACGACCTCGCCGCGGTCGACGTGGAGCGCGACGTCGTAGAGGATCTGCGCGGCGCCGTACCAGGCGTCGAGGGCGCGGGCTTCGAGGAGGCGGGTCACGTGGCGGCGGCCTTGAGCTTCTCGAACGTCGAACCCGTGCCGAAATACACCTCCTGGACCTTCGGATGCACCCGAATCTCGGCCGCCGTGCCCTCGGCGATCAGCCGGCCGCGAGCCAGCACGATGATCCGGTCCGCATAGCCGAAGACGACGTCCATGCTGTGCTCGGTGAAGAGCACCGCCATGCCGCGCTCGACCACCAGGCGCTTGGTGAGCGCCATCAGGTCGTTGCGTTCCTTCGGCGCCATGCCGGCGGTCGGCTCGTCCATCAACAGCAGCTTCGGCGCGTTCGCCATCGCGATCGCGAGCTCGACGCGCTTGACGTCGCCGTACGCGAGCACGCTGCACGGCCGGTCGGCCTGCGCGCGCATGCCGACCTGCTCGAGCAGCGCGAGCGCGTCGTCGCGGCGGTGGTCGGCCGCGCGCTTCCAGAGCGAATAGAGCTTCGAATCGGCCGAGAGCAGCGCCATCTGCACGTTCTCGACGACGGTCAGCGAAGCGAAGGTCTCGGCGATCTGGAAGGTGCGGCCGACGCCGCGGTGCCAGATGTCGCGGGGCTTGCGGCCGATGAGCTCGGTGCCGTCGAGCGTGATCGAACCCGAATCGGCGCGCAACTGGCCGTTGACCATGTTGAAGGTCGTCGACTTGCCGGCGCCGTTCGGGCCGATCAGCGCCAGCAGTTCTCCGGCGGCGACCGAAAAGCCGATGCCGTCGACGGCGCGGTTGCCGCCGAAGGATTTGCCGAGGCCCTCGACCTGGAGCATCAGCCGCGCGCCCCGCGCCGCTGGAAAAGCTGCCCGAACGCCCCGGCGATGCCCTGCGGGAAGACGAGCACGAGCAGCAGGACGATGCCGCCGAGCAGCGCCCGCCAGTAGTCGGTGTTGCGGGCGACGGCGTCCTGCAGCCAGGTGAAGGTGACGGCGCCGACGATCGGCCCGGCGAGCGTCTGCAGGCCGCCGAGCAGCACCATCACGAGCCCGTCGACCGAGCGGCCGACCGAGACCGTGTCGGGCGAGATGCTGCCCTTCGAGAATGCGTAGAGGCCGCCCGCCAGACCGGCGAAGATGGCGGCGATCACGAACGCGACCCACTGGTTGCGCTTGACGTCGATGCCGATCGCGTCGGCGCGCAGCGGCGAATCGCGGCCGGCGCGCATCGCGTAGCCAAAGGGCGCGAAGAGCACCCGGCGGATCAGCAACACGCCGGCGGCGACGAGCGCGAGCGTCAGGAAGTAGTAGTGCTGCTTGTCGGCGAGCCACTCGGCCGGCCAGACGCCGGTCAGGCCGTTGCTGCCGCCGGTGAAGTCGTCCCACTGGAAGACGACCGACCAGACGATCTGCGCGAAGGCGAGCGTGAGCATCGCGAGGTAGACGCCCGAGAGCCGGACGCAGAACCAGCCGAAGACGAGCGCACCGAGCGCGGCGACGAGGGGCGAGAGCAGCAGCGCCACCTCCATCGGCAAGTGCAGCGTGCGAAAGAGCAGCGATGCACCGTAGGCGCCGAGCCCGAAGTACGCCGCGTGGCCGAAGGAGTGCAGGCCGGCCGGGCCCATGATGAAGTGCAGGCTCGCGGCGAAGAGGGCGGCGGTCAGCAGGTCGATCGCGAGCACGGTGAGGTAGGGCGAGCCGGCGGTCGCGAGCGGCCAGGCGATGAGCGCGACGAGCAACACCGCGCCGACCACCTTGGTCGCGGTGTCGGCCCCCCGCAGCGGCGCTTCGGGCGGCGCCGAGTTTCGGCTCGTCGCTTGCGGCCGGCCGAGCAGCCCCCAGGGCCGGACGACGAGCACGACCGCCATCACGAGGAACTCGACGACGAGCGTCAGCTTCGAGAACGAGAAGGCGATGCCGAACAGGTCGACCGTGCCGATGCCGATGCAGATCGCCTTGATTTCGGCGATGAGCAGCGCCGCGACATAGGCGCCCGGGATCGAGCCCATGCCGCCGACGACGACCACGACGAAGGCGTCGCCGATCGTCGCCAGGTCGAGGCCGAGGTTCGCCGGCTCGCGCGGCAACTGCAACGCCCCGCCGAGCCCGGCGAGCATCGTCCCGAGCGCGAACACCGCCGTGAACAGCCACGCCTGGTTGACGCCGAGCGCGCCGACCATCTCGCGGTCCTGCGTCGCGGCGCGGATCAGCGTGCCCCAGCGGGTGCGGTTGAGCAGCAGCCACAGCCCGCCGAGCACGGCCGGGCCGACGACGATCAGGAAGAGGTCGTACGACGGCAAGCGCCGGCCGAGGAGGTCGACCGCGCCGGCGAGGCCCGGCGCGCGCGGCCCGAGCAAGTCCTCCGGGCCCCAGAGCCAGAGCGCGGCGTCTTTCAGCACGAGCAGCAAGGCGAAGGTCGCGAGCAACTGGAAGAGCTCCGGCGCCCGGTAGACGCGGCGCAGCAGCACGACCTCGACGACCGCGCCGAAGACGCCGACCGTGATCGCGGCGAGCGGCACCGCGACCCAGAACCCCCTGCCGCCGAACTTGTCGGCGAGCGTGTAGGCGAGATAGATGCCCAGCATGTAGAACGAGCCGTGGGCGAAGTTGACGATCCGCGTCACGCCGAAGATCAGCGACAGCCCGGCCCCGACGAGGAACAGCGAGGACGCGCCGGCCAGCCCGTTGAGCAGTTGAACGGCAAGGCCGGAGAAGTCCATGGACGGGAATGCAGGTCAGTCCGGCGAACGGAGCTTTTTGACCTGCTCGTTCGTCGGCAGGAATTTGGCGCCGTCGAGGTAGCGGTAATCGACCATCGTGCCCTTGCCGCCCTCGTTCTTCGTCTTGCCGACGAAGGCGCCCATCGTCGACTGGTGGTCCTCGGCGCGGTAGCTGAACTTGCCGAACGGCGAGTCGACCTGCAGGCCCGAGAACGCGGCGACGAGCTTCTCGGGGTCGGCACTGCCGGCCTTTTTCACCCCGGCGGCGATCGACTTGATCATCGTGTAGCCGACGACCGAGCCGAGCCGCGGGTAGTCCTTGTACTTCGCGTGGTAGGCGAGGAAGAAGGCCTTGTGCTCGGGCGTCTGGATGCCGTACCAGGGGTAGCCGGTGACGATCCAGCCATTCGGCGTTTCGTCTTTCAGCGGATCGAGGTACTCGGGCTCGCCGGTCAGCACGCTCACGACCTCGCGGCCCTGGAAGATGCCGCGGGTGTTGCCTTCGCGAACGAACTTCGAGAGATCGGCACCGAAGAGCACGTTGAAGATGGCGTCGGGCTTGGCGTCGGCGAGCGCCTGGGCGACGCTGCCGGCGTCGACCTTGCCGAGCGGCGGCGCCTGCTCGGCGACGAACTCGACGTCGGGCTGCGCCGCCTTCAGCAGTTCCTTGAACGCCGCGACGGCCGACTGGCCGTATTCGTAGTTCGGGTACACGAAGGCCCAGCGCTTCTTCTTGAGCTTGACGGCCTCGGGCACGAGCATCGCCGCCTGCATGTAGGTGCCGGGGCGGAGCCGAAAGGTGTATTTGTTGCCGTTGCCCCAGATGATCTTGTCGGTCAGCGGCTCGCCGGCGAGGTAGAAGAACTTCTTCTGCTTCGCGAAATCGGCGAGCGCGAGGCCGGTGTTGGAGAGGAACGCGCCGGCGAGCACGTCGACCTTCTCGCGCGAGACCAGCTCCTCGGCCGCCCGCACCGCATCGCCGGGGCTCGCGTTGTCGTCGCGGGTGACGAGCTCGATCTTCTTGCCGTTGACGCCGCCGGCCGCGTTGACCTCGTCGACCGCGAGATCCATGCCTTTCTTGTACGGGTCGAGGAAGGCGGGCTGCGCCTTGTAGCTGTTGATCTCGCCGATCTTCAGCGTCGGGCCTTGTTGGGCGGATACATCGACCGCGAGGGCGAGGGCCGCGACGAGCAGCAGGGGACGGCGAGCGATCATGGGGACTCCTGGTTCAAAAGTTCGTTCGGGACGACGGTGCACTCAACGCAGCCCGTCCTCGCCCTTGGCTTCGCTCGCCTGCAGACCGCCGACGCGCGGCAACGGCCGGCCGCTGTCGGTGACGACGACCGCGACGACGATCTCGTCGGCGCGCGGCGCGTCGGCGATGCGCGCCTCCATGGCGTCGAAATGGCTGCGGACGAAGGCGGCGTCCTTGTGCCCGAGCGGCACGTCGATCGCGGTGCCGAGGCCGCCGCGCTTCTTCGCCGACGGCACCAGCGCCGCGCCCTTTTCGACCGCGCGGCGCAGCGGCGCACCGAGCTTCGGATGCAGGATCGCGGCGGCGTGCTCGAGCTCGCCGTTCTCGCCGACGATCGCCGCCTTGCCGTAGCTCTGCGCCTCGCCGGGGGCGATGCCGAGCGCGGCGACGCACTTGTCGCCGAGCAGGCCGCCGAGCTCTTCGCCGATCGCGATCAGTTCGTCGAGCTTCTCTTCATAGCGACCGGCGAACGGATTCGCGATGACC
>CAZZWY010000145.1:0-8536 GCA_964657785.1 uncultured Acetobacteraceae bacterium | reverse complement strand
GCTCGAAGGCGACAAGAAGAAGGACGCACAGCTGATCGGCCAGTTCGGCGTCGGCTTCTACAGCGGCTTCATCGTTGCCGACCGCATCGTCGTCGAGACGCGCCGCGCGGGTCTGGCCGCCGACCACGGCGTGCGCTGGAGCTCGCAGGGCAGCGGCGACTTCGAAGTCGAGACCATCGAGCGGGCCCAGCGCGGCACGAGCGTCACGCTGCATCTGCGCGAGGGGGAAGAAGAATTCCTGAGCGCCTGGAAGTTGAAGTCGGTGATCGGCAAGTACTCCGACCACATTTCGCTGCCGATCCTGATGCAGAAGGAGGAGTGGGACGCCGAAGCGCAAAAGCAGGTCACCCGCGACGAGTGGGCGCCGGTCAACAAGGCGGCCGCGCTCTGGGCCCGCAACAAGAGCGAGATCACGCCCGAGCAGTACGCCGAGTTCTACAAGCAGATCAGCTACGACACCGAGCCGCCGCTCATCCATACCCACAACCGGGTCGAGGGGCGCAGCGAGTACACGCAGCTGCTCTTCATTCCGGCCAAGGCACCGTTCGATCTCTGGAACCGGGACAAGCGCGGCGGCGTGAAGCTCTACGTGAAGCGCGTCTTCATCATGGATGACGCCGAGGCGCTGATGCCGGTGTACCTGCGCTTCGTCAAGGGTGTGATCGACAGCGCCGACCTGCCGCTCAACGTCAGCCGCGAGCTGCTGCAGGAGAGCCGCGACGTGAAGGCGATCCGCGAGGGCTCGACGAAGCGCGTGCTGTCGATGCTCGAGGCGCTCGCCGACAACGAGGATGCCGCCGAGAAAGCCAAGTACGCCGCCTTCTGGAAAGATTTCGGCGTCGTGCTGAAGGAGGGTGTCGGAGAGGATCACGCGAACCAGGAGCGGCTCACCAAGCTGCTGCGGTTCGCATCGACGACCGCCGACGAGGGGGTGTCGCTCACCGACTACGTCGCCCGGATGAAGGAGGGCCAGGAGTCGATCTACTACGTCACGGCCGACACCCTGGCCGCCGCGAAGAGCAGCCCGCAGCTCGAAATCTTCCGCAAGAAGGGCATCGAGGTGCTGCTCCTGACGGACCGTGTCGACGAGTGGATGTTGAGTCATCTCTACGAGTTCGACGGCAAGCCGCTGGCGAGCGTCGCCAAAGGCTCGGTCGACCTCGGCAAGCTCCAGGACGAGTCCGAGAAGAAGCAGGCCGAGGAAGCCGCGACCGCCTTCAAGCCGGTGCTCGACCGTCTGAAAGAGGCGTTGAAGGACCGTGCCAAGGACGTGCGGTTGACCACCCGTCTGGTCGACTCGCCGGCCTGCCTGGTCGTCGAGGAAGGCGACATGAGCGGGCACCTCGCGCGCTTGCTGAAGCAGGCCGGCCAGAGTGCGCCGGCATCGCAGCCAACGCTCGAAGTCAACGCGGAGCACGCGCTCGTCAAGCGCCTCGACAGCAGCGCCCACTTCGATGACCTCGCCCACATCCTCTTCGACCAGGCGCTGTTGGCCGAGGGTGGGCAGCTCGACGATCCCGCGGCCTACGTGAAGCGGGTCAACGCGCTCCTGGTCGGCTGACGACGTCGATTCAGCCGAGCCCGCCCAGCGGCGGCTCGGCCATCGCCTCGATCTGCTCGCGCAGCCGCGTCGTCTGCTCGGCCCAATAAGCCGGGCTCGCGAACCAGGGAAAGGCGGCCGGGAACGCCGGGTCGCTCCAGCGCCGCGCGATCCAGGCGCTGTGGTGGAGCTGGCGCAACGTCCGCAGCGGCTCGATCAGGCGGAGCTCCCGCCCATCGAAATCCATGAAGGCCTCGTAGCCGTCCAGCGCGGCGCCGAGTTGTCGCGTCATCGACCCGCGGTCGCCCGACAGCAGCATCCAGAGATCCTGCACCGCCGGGCCATTGACCGCGTCGTCGAAGTCGACCAGGCGCGGCCCGTCGGCGGACCAGAGCACGTTGCCGAGATGACAGTCGCCGTGCAGCCGGAGCTGCCGCGGGGCAGGGCCGCGGTCGAACGCCGCCTGGACCGCGTCGAGAGCAGTGCCGACGGTTTCACGCCACGCCGGCGCCGCGTCGGGCGGAATCACGTCGTGCCGCAGCAGCCAATCGCGACTCGCGCCGCCGAACGTCGCCACGCTGAGCGTCTGCCGATGATCGAACGCCCGGCGGGCGCCGACGGCATGCAGGCGTCCGAGGAAACGCCCCAGCCATTCGAGGGCGCCCGGGTCTTCGAGCTCCGGCGCGCGGCCGGTGAGGCGCGCGGTGACGCTGAAGCGATAGTCGCCGGAAGCGCTGCGAAAGCGGGCGAGTGTCGCGCCGACAAGGCCGCACTCGGTGCCTTCCTGGCTGCCGGCGTCGACCTCGAGACCCCAGGGCGCCGCCACCGCGAGTTCATGGGCTTCGAGTTCTGCCGCGAAGGCATGTTCTTCGAGAATCTGTTCGTCGGACCAGCGTGCGGGTCGATAGAACTTCGCGACCACCACCCGGCCGTCCTCGAGGAACACCTGAAAGACCCGGTTCTCGTACGAATTGAGCTGGATCAGCCGCCCGTCGCCACGCAGGCCGACGCCGGCGAGGGCATCGAGCACCGTGTCGGGGGTGAGGCCGGCGTAGGGCGTGGCGGGTGGCGCGGGAGGCGGCAGGGGTGAGTCGGGGCCGTCGGTCATCGGCGCATCCTACGCCGAGGCCCGCGAGTCAGCGCCTCGGCCGGTGGAAGATCCGTGGACCGCGGGTCGCGCCGCTTTCGATGGCCTCGTCGTCCGCCGGGTCGTCCTCCCGCGACTCGTGCACGGCGCCGAAGTCCGAGCGAGTGTCGAAGCGGCGCCGACCGCTGAACGACGCGGCAAATCCGGAGGAGGCGCCCGTGGCCGGGCCGCTCACGTACGGGTCGAAGCCGCTCGGGTCGAGCTCGCCCGGCGAGGTGTCGGAGGGGAAGAACGAGTCCTGGAAGACGGTCGAGTCCTGCCAGAGCGAGGTCGGCGTCGGGCGCCTCGGCGCGGCTGCCGGGCGGGGCCGCGGGATATCGGCGATCGGCGCTGTGGCGGGGCGGACGGGGGCCGGGTTGACCGGAGTGGGCACCAGGAGCTGCAACTCCGCGACCGACGGAAGGTGATCGACCGCACAGCGCAAGTAGCGCACCCGGCAGGCACCGAGCGCCGCCTGCTTCATCTGGGCGACTCGTCGCGAACTGTTGCGTTCGCTGTCCAGGTCGATCGCCGCCAGCACCCTCCCGTTCGCGCTGCAGATCGCGAAGCTCACATGGCTGTTGCCGAGGAGGTCATACCAGTACCGGACGTCGTTCGGGTCGGTCGGCTGACAGAAACGAACCAGCGGCAGTTTGGACAACAGGACGTAGTGCGGCAGCGCCTCGCGCAGTGTCCGGTACACGCGTCGCTCGTCCGCCGAGAAGACCGGGCGTGCGGCGAGATCCCACTCGGTCGGAAGCGCCTTGAGACGCCGGCGCTTGCCGGTCTGCCAGGCCCATGCGCCGAGCGCCGAGGCAAGCAACAGCAGGGCAACGAGCGCAACGATCCAGGGAAGGGTCTGCATGATGTGCCGAGGGGCGTCGCAGGAAGCTTGCGTCTGCGAATCAGGGCCAGCGGAAGACTGTAGCGGATGCGTCGGGCCGCGCGGGGCCCGGGATCGGTACAAATCGGCAGCGCGTGGCGCCTGTTTCAGACCGCAGGCGCGGCGCGCCGTGGTCAGGACGTGTCAGTCTTCCGTGAGCGAAGTCGTCTGGCCCGAAGACGCGAGGCCGGTGCCGAGTGCACCGAAGAGGCCGCTGACCTGCCGGGCGCCGCGCTTCAGCCGGTAATCGAACTCGGCCGCTTGCTGCTCGACCATTTCGCCGACGTGCGAAGAGAAGGTATCGGGCGGGAGCTTCAGCCGGGCCTCGGATTCCGGGCCGTGACGCTCGACGACGGCGCCGGCATTGCGCGCGATCCGCAGCATCGCCATGTTTTCGCTGAGGGCATAAATGAAGAGGGTCTCGATGCCCCGGTTGCGCGCATGCAGCATCGCGTGCTCGAACAGGCGTCGGCCGAAGCCGCGTCCGCGTCCGCGCGGCAGCACCGACACACCGAATTCGGACATCAGGCCCGCGGCGCCGACGACTGCGGCGACCGTTGTCGGGTGGGCCAGGTGAGCCATCGCGATGAGTTCGAGGCGACGGTTGAAGATGCCGAAGACCTCGTCGCGCTCGAAGTCGAGCAGGTCGACGTATTTGGACATCTGCGCATCGGTGGCCGCATAGCCGAAGCGCAGATAGCGATCGCGCGGACCGAGCTGCTTCAGATGCTGCAGGATGCGTTCACGGTGACGGGGGACGAGCGACCGGATGGGCACCCAAGTCCAGGGGGCCGCTTGCGCCGGCTCGCCGACAGGCGCGGGGCCGCTCGGCACAGCCTCCGGTAGGCGAGGAAACAAGGTCATGGTGGCGTGAGGTCTCGCGAGGGTTAATGTCCGCAGGGTTAACCCCACTCTACTTTAAATTGCGGATCGTTTCGCGCGCGGCTGCCCGCCTCGGCGTCAGGAAATGCCGCGTGAGCTGCTATACTCGCAGGCTTTTCTCAATTTGCTCCACGAGAAGAGCGCGCGCAGAACTTCTTCGCGCTGCGCCCGGGTTGCCTGAGCGGTCGCCATTCGTCGAGCGTTTCCACCCCCTCCGCACTGCGGTGGAGATCGCGACACGATGAGAAGCGACACCGAAGGTGCCCATCCGGGCGCGGAGCTGATGCCTACAACCTATCGTCCCCATGAAAACCTTCAGCGCCAAGCCGGCCGAAGTGACGCATGAGTGGTTTGTGATTGACGCGACCGACAAGGTCCTCGGCAGGGTGGCCAGTGAAGTCGCCCTCCGCCTGCGCGGCAAGCACAAAGCCATCTACACGCCTCACGTCGACACCGGCGACTTCATCGTCATCGTCAATGCCGACAAGATCCGCGTCACCGGCAACAAGGCCAACGACAAGATCTACTACCGTCACTCGGGCTTTCCCGGCGGCATCTACGGCACCAAGTTCAAGGACATGCAGGCCAAGCACCCCGGTCGCGCCATCGAGAAGGCGGTCAAGGGGATGCTGCCGAAGGGTCCGCTCGGCTACGCGATGGTGAAGAAGCTGAAGGTCTACGCCGGGGGCACGCACCCGCACACCGCTCAGCAGCCCAAAGTGCTTGAAATTTAAGGAGCGGCAGCAATGATCGGAATCTGGAATTACGGCACGGGCCGCCGCAAGTCGTCGGTGGCACGCGTCTTCATCAAGAAGGGCAGCGGCCTGATCACCGTCAACGGCAAGACCGTCGACGAATACTTCGGTCGGCAGACGTCCATCATGGTCGTGCGCCAGCCGCTGGTGTTGACCTCGAACGATGCGACCTTCGACATCAAGGTCAACGTCCACGGTGGCGGCGAGTCGGGGCAGGCCGGTGCGGTGCGCCACGGCATCACCCGCGCGCTGATCGATTACGACGAAGCGCTCAAGTCCCCGCTCAAGCACGCCGGCTTCGTGACGCGCGACGCCCGTGAAGTCGAGCGGAAGAAAGTCGGCTTGCACGGCGCGCGGCGCCGCAAGCAGTTCAGCAAGCGCTGATCACGACCCCCACGTTCGACCCGCAGAAAGCCGCATTCGTGCGGTTTTCTGCATTTTGGGCGGGGTACCGAGCCGGACTGCTCGCGGCGTGCGGGGCCAGTCGGTCGGCGAGTGGCAGTGGCAGGCGGCAATGGGGATGATGCGCGCGGCGCGACCGCACTGATCACGATTCCCGGATAATCACTCATTCGGCATGTTGCCGCAGGAGTCCGCCATGAGCGCAGTTGCTGAGAACATCCAGTCCCTTTCGCACCTCGATGCCGAGCCGCCGGTGCCACTCGTCTTCACCGACAGCGCGGCGAACAAGGTCAAGGAACTGGTCGACGAGGAAGGCAATCCGGATCTGAAGCTGCGCGTCTTCGTGCAGGGCGGCGGTTGCTCGGGTTTCCAGTACGGGTTCACTTTCGACGAAATCGTCAACGACGACGACACGGCGATGAACAAGAACGGCGTCACCTTGCTGATCGACGCGATGAGCCTGCAGTACCTCGCCGGCGCCGAGATCGACTACAAGGACGACCTGCAGGGCGCGCAGTTCGTCATCAAGAACCCGAACGCGACGACGACTTGCGGCTGCGGATCGAGCTTTTCGGTCTGACCCGACGGCTCAACGAGCCGGGTAGAGTGCCCCGAGCACCCGCGGACCGATCGCTCCGGTCACGCGGGTGAGGTTGCCTGGTTCGCGCCGGCAAAAGGCCCGTGCCAGCCAGGCAAAGGCGCAGGCTTCGACCTGCATCGCCGGCAGGCCGCGGGCGTCGGTCGGGAGCACCGTGACGCGCGGCAAAAGCGCGGCGAGACGCCGCATCAGGTGCTCGTTCAGGGCACCGCCGCCACACACCAGCAGCTCGTCCACGCCCTGCGCGAAACGATCGACGGCGTCGGCGCAGCTGACCGCCGTGAGTTCGGCGAGGGTCGCCTGCACGTCGACAGGGTGGACGCCCGGGTGCGCGTCGAGTCGCTGGTTCAGCCAGTCGGCATGGAAGCGGTCGCGTCCCGTACTCTTCGGCGGTCGAGCGCCGAAGAACGGGTCGCTCAGCAGGTCTGCGAGCAGCGGGTCGATGACCTGGCCGCTGGCCGCCCAGGCGCCTGCGGCGTCGAAGGGTGTGCCTTTCGTGCGCTGACACCAGTGATCCATCAACAGGTTGGCGGGGCCGCAATCGAAGCCGAGGGTGGCTGACTCGCCGTCGCCGAGGACCGTCAGGTTCGCGATGCCGCCGAGGTTGAGCACGGCCCGGGCCGCGCCGCCGTGCCCGAACACCGCCCGGTGGAATGCCGGTACCAGCGGCGCGCCCTGGCCGCGCGCGGCGACGTCCCGGCTCCGGAAGTCGGCGACGACGTCGATCCCCGTCGATTCCGCGAGCAGTGCGGGGCTGTCGAGCTGCACGGTGTAGCCGATGCCGTCGAACTCGCCCGGCCGGTGCCGCACGGTCTGACCGTGGGCGCCGATCGCCCGGACCCGCCGGGCGGGTGTGCCGCTGCCCGCGAGCAGCGCCTGGGTCGCCACCGCGTAGATGCGCGCCAGCGCATTGCCGGCGAGCGCCGCCCGGTGCAATTCGTCGACGCCGCCGCCGCTGTTGAGCGCGAGCAGTTCCTTGGTCAGGCCGGCATCGAACGGCTGGTACGCCGTCGCGAGGACATTCACCGAACCGTCTGCGAGCGAACCGAAGTCGACCAGCACCGCATCAACACCGTCGAGCGACGTTCCCGACATCAGGCCGATGAAAAGCTCGTCCATCGGGCGCCGATCGTCCGCGGCCGGAGGGCGGCGCCGCCGCGCCTCGCTACTCGGCGTAGGCGCTCGAGCGCGCGACGCTGTCGGCCACGGCGAGCTGCGCCTTCAGGCTCGCCGCTGCCTGCACGAAGCGCGCCCGGGCGGCGGGGGTCAAGGTCACCGACTCCGAGGCTTTCGCGAGCAGCAGCGGATCGGTCTGGGCGCCGTCGACCTTGACCTCGAAGTGCAGGTGCGGCCCGGTTGCCCAGCCGGTCTGGCCGACCGCGCCCAGGCTCGCGCCCTGATCGACATGATCGCCGCGGTGGACGTTGATCCGGCTCAGGTGGGCGTAGAGCGTCGAGCGCAGGTTGCTGTGGCGAACCTCGACGACGTTGCCGTAGCCGTTCTGCCATCCGGCGAAGTCGACGACCCCGTCGCCGACCGCATGCACCGGCGTGCCCGTCGGTGCGCCGAAGTCGACGCCCTTGTGCTGCTTCCAGCTGTTGAGGATCGGGTGCAAGCGCATCGCGAAGCCGGACGTGACGCGGGAGAACTCGACCGGGTTGGCGAGAAACGCACGCCGTTTGCTTTGCCCGTCGAAGCCGTAGTAGGCGCCCTTGCCCTGTCCGTCGCGGTACCAGACGGCCGAGTAGGTCTTGCCGTTGTTCACGAAGTCGGCCGCGAGCAGCCGGCCGACCGAGCCGTTCCAGGTGATCGGCTCGCCGTCGGCGGTCAGCGATTCGTAGACCACCGAGAAGGCGTCGCCCGGCCTCAAGCCATGATGGAAGTCGAAATCGGTCGAGAACGCATCGGCGAGCTGCGTGGCGACGCTGTCCGGAATTTGCGCCCCATCGGTCGCGGCGAAAAGCGACGTGCGAATCGCGCCGTTGCCCATCCGCACCTGGGCGGCGAGGGGCGCGGTTTCCAGCACCGCCGCGAACTGGCCGGCGTTGCGCGTGATGCGCAGGCGGGTGAAGTGGGTTGCCGCCAATTCCGGCGCGACGGCGGCATAGCGTGCCACCAGGCCCGTGAGCGCGCCGCTTTCATCGGTCTGCACCCGGACCATCTTGCCGCCGCGCCCCTCCAGCAGCTTTCGCGCGGTCGGGTCGGTCCGAAGGAACAGCGATGCGTCCGGGTCGACGACGCCGAGGCGCCGAAGCAGGCTGTCGGCGGTATCGCTGGACCGCGTCAGGTCGGTGCGGTAGAGCTCGAGCTCATGCTCCGCGAGCGCATCGAGCTGCGCCTGCACGTCGAC
>CAZZWY010000144.1:0-8627 GCA_964657785.1 uncultured Acetobacteraceae bacterium | reverse complement strand
TGCCGCCCGCCACGGGCGCGGCCAGCAGCGCCGCGGCCGCGGCGACCCATTGCGCCACCGGCTCGCGCAGGGCCTGGGCCCGCGGCGTGGGCACCAGCCGGCGCCCGGCGCGCACCAGCAAGGGATCGCCGACGGCCTCGCGCAGGCGGGCCAGCGCATGGCTGGTGGCGGGCACGCTCAGGTGCAGGCGCTCGGCCGCCGCGGTCACGCTGCCACAGGCCAGCACCGCGTCGAGCACCGGCAGCAGGTTCAGGTCGTATGTTTTCATTCGGTGCAATCATTGCTTCAAAACATTGCACTGGTCAACCGGCCCGGCGGCATCGACACTTCGGCCGTCCCGACTCCCGGCCACGGCGATGAAACCCGACAACCCGACTCCCCTCTTCGGCATGCTGCTCTTGTTGCTCGTGCTGTCCGGCCTCGACCAGACCCTGCTCGGGACGCTGCTGCCCACGATCGCGGCCGCGCTCGGCGACGCCGGGCTCGCGCCCTGGGTGTTCTCTTCCTACCTGATCGCAGCGACGGTCGCCGTGCCCGTCTACGGCAAGCTCGCCGATCGCCACGGCCCCCGGCCCATGCTCCTGATGGCCGCCGTGCTGTTCACCGTGGGATCGGCCGCCTGCGCCGCCGCGCCGACCATGCCCTGGCTGATCGCGGCCCGGGCGCTGCAGGGGCTCGGCGGTGGCGGCCTGATGACGCTCGCCGTCGTGGCCACCGCGTGGCTCTATCCGCCGGCCGAACGGGGCCGACGCATGGGCATGATCGGGGCGGCGTACAGCCTGCCCACGCTGATCGGTCCGCTCGCCGGTGGCGCTGTCGCCAGCCTGCTGCCTTGGCAGGCGGCCTTTCTCGTCAACCTGCCGTGCACGGCGCTCGCGGCGGCGGTGATCCGGCGAAGCCGATTCGGCCGGGGGGCGACGGCACCGGCCGCGTTCGACCTGGCGGGCGCCGCGTGGCTGACCGGGGCGCTGGCAGCGCTGCTGTGGACCACCCGGCACCCGATCGGCAGCACCGAGGGCACGGCCTCGGCCGCCGTCGCCCTCGGGTTGCTCGCCGGTTGGTTCGCCTCGTCGCGGCGCGCGCCGGACCCGATCGTGCCGATCGACCTGTTCCGCGACCGCGCCTTCGCCGCCGCGGCCGCGGTGTCGGCCTTGAGCGGCGTCGTGCTCTTCGGCACGGTGGTGTTCTCGTCGCTCTACTTCCAGAACGCGCTGCAGCTCGACGCCGTGCACGCCGCGTGGCACATGCTGCCGCTGATGCTCGGCATCACCGTCGCGGCACAGCTCGTCGGTCGCGCCCTGCGCGACAGCCGCCCACCGGCCATGCTGACCCTGGCGGCCGGCGTGCTGCTGACCACCGGGACCGCGAGCGCCGCGGTGCTGCTGCGCCTGGCGCCGGCGCAGGCCTGGGGCCTCGGCGCCGCGCTGCTGCCGATCGGCCTCGGCCTCGGCATGTGCTTCCCGCTGACCTCGCTGATCGCCCAACGCCGCGCCCCGGCGACGCAACTCGGTGCCGCCTCGGCGCTGCCGACGATGTCGCGTTCCCTCGGCGGGGCACTCGCCGTCGCCGTGCTGGGCGAGTGGCTGCGCCGGCGCTTCGGCGCCGCGGCCCCGACCACGCCCGGTGCGGCGACGCAGGCGATCACGGCCGGCACGGCGGGGGTATTCGTCTGGATGACGGCGGCGGCGGCGATGGTGCTGCCCTTCGCACTCTGGTTGCGCAGCGGTCTTGCGACGGTCGGCTCGGCGGGCCTCGCCGGCGTGCCGGGCGCCGGGCCACACGCCGAACGGCCGGGAACCGCGTGACGTTCCGGGCCGACGCGGCCTGCGCCGACCGGACCGCGAGTCAACGCGGCGCCGCCACCCGCTTCCAGTTCGCCGCGTCGTGCCAGTCGCCCTTGCCGTTCCAGACGGCGGCATCCGGATACGCGTACACCGGCCGGTTCCATTCGGCCTTTCCGGCGGCCAGCGGATGGCGCTCGTAGCGCAGCATCGATTGCGGCTTGGCCAGGTGCGCGCCGACGAGCGCGTCGGGCGCCCGGCCGTGCTCGACCCAGTCCTGCAGCGCCGCCATGTGGTCGATCGCGTCCGGCCCCACGCCGCCGACGCAGTGCTCCATGCCGGGCACGAGGTAGAGACGGAAGAAGTCGCGGGTCTGCGCTGTTCCGCCCATCAGGTTCGTGACCGTCTGGTAGTAGTCGATCAGCGACGGCACCGGGATCAGCGGGTCGGCCAGGCCGCCGACGAGGATCAATTTGCCCGAATGGGCCTTGAAGCGCCGCAGGTCGGGATTGGTGGCGGTGTAGATCGCCTCGGTCAGCGCGAGGCGCGGCGTGTCGCGCGCGTAGTCGAAGTCATAGACGCCGAAAGCGCCCGGCGATTGCCAAAAAGCGAGGTAGCGCAGGAAGTCGCCGACGATCCACGCCGGGTCGAGCAGCTTGGCGGGCTCGGCGGTCGGCGACACGAAGTACTCGAGCCAGGTCAATTCGCTGCCCGGCTCGAAACCACCCGGATACGGCCGCTGGCCCCTGGCGTCGCGCACGCCGTCGTACATCTTCTGGAACGCCGCGACCTTCTCGTCCGACAGGCAGCCGGCCGTTTCGCGACCGGCGACGCAGCGCAGGTCGGCGACCCGCCACTTGCAGGCCATCGGGTTGCCGATCACGCCGTCCATGACACCGTCGCCGCCGTCGCAGGCCGCGACCGCGGCGGCATGGACGCGCCGCACGTCGTCGGCGTCGATGATCTTGCGGCCGTCTTGGGTCGTCGCGGCGCGGGCCGACCAGACGAGGTGCATCGCCGTGACGCCGGTCTCGTCGAGCGGCGGGGCGATCGAGACGATGCCGTCGAAGTCCTCGGGGAAGCGCTCGGCCTCGACCATCGCCTGGCGGCCGCCGGTCGAGCAGCCGCGGAAGTAGCTGTAGTCGGCGGCTCGCCCGTAGAACGCCTGCTGGATGACTTTCGCGCTGACGATCGCGACATGGGTCGCGCGGTAGCCGAAGTCGATCACCGCGGGCAGGTTGCCTTCGGCCCAGAGCCCGCCGGTGATCGGCTTGCCGGCGTGGCCCATGTCGGTGTGGACGACGGCGAAGTGGCGGGCGAGCATGTCCTCGCAGCCCCAGAGCGCGTGGATGCCGCAGGTGCCGCCGCAGCCCTGCATCATCAGCCGGCCGTTCCATTCGGCCAAAGGCAATCCGACCTCGAAGCCGACCTGCGGCGCGATGGTGCCGACGACCTGGCAATAGGCGGGCAGCGTGTCGGTCGCGGGCACGACCGTCGCCGAGATCAGCGAGGTCGGCGCGTCGGGAATGTCGAGGAAGTTCTGCTTGAGGAGCGCCTTGCACGCGTCGGCCGCGGGGCCGGTCGGCGCCTCGGCGGCGCGCGCGGCCGGGCCGCCGAGCAGCAGCACGAAGGCCGCGACCAGCGCGCCGAGGAAGCGTTGGGCAGCGCGGGCGGTCGAAGGTCTCATCGGCGGGTCACGCGACGTTCTGCCAGAAAGGCGGCCGGCCCTCGCGGTAGGCGGTGTAGCCCTCGCGGCCGAATCGCTCGGTGCGCAGGTAGTGCATGAAGTTCTGCAACTCCATCTCGACGCCTTCGCGCAGGCCGAGGTCGCGACCCTTCTGGAACACGCGCTTGCTCGCCGCGATCACGGCCGCGGGCTTGTCGGTGATCGACTTCGCGAACGCGACGGCCTCGGCCAGCAGCTGCTCGCGCGGCACCGACTTCAGCGCCAGGCCGGCGGCGACGGCCTCGGGGCCGACGTACCAGCGCGAGGTCCAGATCATCTCCTTCGCGCGCTGCTCGCCGACGCGCCGCACGAGCCGCAGCGTCGCCGCGGCCGGCAGGACGCCCGAGTCGGTGTGGGCGTCGCCGTAGGGCGCGTCGTCGGCGACGATGACGAAGTCGCACCCCATCGAGAATTCGAAGCCGCCCGCACGCGTCACGCCGTTGATCGCGGCGATGGTCGGGATCGGCAGGGCCTCGAGCCGGGTGATGATGCCGTCGACCCTTCGGACGACGCGCTCGAAGTAGTCGAGGTCGGCGAAGGCGCGGTCGAGGAGGTCGAGATCGAGGCCGACGCAGAAGGCCTTGTCGCCGGCGCCGGTCAGGATCAGCGCCCGGGTGTCGCCGCCGGCTTCCAGTCCCGAGAGCACGGCCTCGAGCTCGTCGAGCCGCGCCTCGCTGATCGCGTTCAGGCGCTTCGGCGTGTTGAAGGTGACGACCGCGACCTGGTCGATCGTCTCGTGGAGGAGGCTCGTGAAGGCCATCGCGTCATGCCGCCGGCACGAGGAACCCGGGCGACTTCGGCGCCGGCAGGCCGGTCTCCTCGAAGCAGCGCTCGCGCAGTGTCTCGATCGCGGGGCCGCGGTCGAAGACGGCGAGCGGCGCACGGCCGTCGCGCATCGCGGCGCGCTTCGATTCGGTCGCGGCCGCATCGACGCTGCCGTCGGCGGCGAGCACCACGCCAAAGCGCAGCGCCCCCTCGGCCGTCACCAGCCCGCGCCGCACCTCGAGGGCGACGAGCGCCGGGTCGCGCACCAGCGGGTCGCCCCAGCCGCCCGCGCCCCAGGTCACGAAATGAAGCACGTCGCCGTCGCGCACCTCGATGTTGTCGCACTTCGCCGGCAGCGCTTCGGACGAGCCGTCGGCGCGGTCGATGCGCTTCCACGAGCGCTCGGCGGGCTCGCCGCCGTTGACGCCCCAGGGCGGAATGAACCAGCGGTCGTCGTGGATCGAGATGCGACCGGTCTCGGTGAAGCGGTAGGTCATGTGGATGCCGTTGCCGCCGCGGAACTGGCCGGCGCCGCCCGAATCGGCGACCGTCTCGTAGCGCTCGATCACCATCGGGAAATAGCGTTCGAGGAATTCGTTCGGCACGTTGGTGAAGCCGGGAAAGAGCGAGTGCCCGTCGGGGCCGTCGCCGAACGGCCGGCCGGGAATGCCGCCGAAGCCGATCTGGAACAGCTGGAACCATTCGCCCTTCTGCTCGCCGTGCTGGTGCGTACCGGAGAACATCAGGTGCGGCGACGACGAGAAGCCCGCCGCGCACAGGAACTCGGGCGACTTCTGGCCGAGCAGCGCGCCGAGCACGTCGAAGATGCGGCCGAGCGCATGGGTGCGGCACGAGAGCGCCGCCGGGAACTTCGGCTTCAGCAGCGTGCCTTCGGGGATGCGCACTTCGACCAGATCGTAGAACCCGTCGTTGAACAGGATCTGCGGGTCGAAGACCATGATCATGTAGATGCCGAAGAACATCTTGAACATGTTCTCGTTCAAATAGAAATTGATCGACGACGGCGACTGCGGGTCGGTGCCCTCGAAGTCGAGGACGACGCGCTCCCCCTCCCGCCACATCGTGCACTTGATCTTGAACGGGCCGTAGCCGCTGCCGTCGTCGCAGAGGTAGTCCTCGAACGAGACCTTGGCCTCGCCGATCTGGGCGCCGATCAGGTGCTTCATCGCGCGGTGGTTGCGCTCGAGCAGCGCCTGCAGCGCCGAATCGAACTCGGCGTCGCCGAAGCGCTCGCACATCTCGCCGATGCGGCGGCTCGCGACCCGGCAGGCGGCGACGAGCGCGTGCAGGTCGGCCTTGAACCATTCGGGCATGCGCGACTGGTTGGCGGCGATTTTGACGATGTCCTTCTGCAGCTCGCCCTTGCGATAGAGCTTGACCGGGGGCAGCCGAAAGCCCTCCTCGAAGATGCTGCTGGCGTTGGTCGGGAGCGACCCCGGCACCTTGCCACCGACGTCGGTCATGTGGCCGAACATCGCCGACCAGGCGATCAGCCCGCCCTTGCGAAACACCGGCATGATGACGAGCACGTCGTTCAGGTGGCTGATCGAGCCTTCGACCGCGTACGGGTCGTTGAGCAGGAACACGTCGCCCTCCTCGATCGTGTCGTCGTAGAGGCGCAGGAACCCGTCGAGGAACGAGCCGAACTGGCCGACGACCATCCGGCCCTGGCGGTCGGCGATCAGCGGAAAGGCGTCGCCCTGCTCGCGGATGCCGGGCGAGAGCGCGGTGCGAAAGAGCGTCGCGTCCATCTCGACGCGGGCGTTGCGCAGGGCGTTCTCGAGGATGTCGAGCGTGACCGGGTCGACCGTCGCCGCGCCGAGCGGCGTGGTGCGGGTTTCGATGATGCGGGCGGGCATGGAGGCTCCTCGCTCAGACAGGGTTGATCAGGATGTTGCCGAACGCATCGACGACGCCCGCGCAGTCGCCGAGGATCACGGTCGTCGAATCCATCTCGCAGACGATCGCCGGGCCGGGAATGCGGTCGCCGGCGCGCAGCTTCGAGCGCTCGTAGATCGCGCCGGGGCGGAACGCGCCGTCGAACCACATCTCGTGGTCGCGAAGCTTGGCGGCGGCGGGCGAGCCGTCGCCCTTCTCCAGCGGCCGCGACGGCAGGTCGAGCGGCTTGCCGAGCGCGATCGCGCGCAGGTTCACGAGCTCGGTCTCGGTGTCCATGCTGAAGGTGAAGAGGCGGCGGTGGGCGTCGTGGAAGGCGTCGACCAGCGCCTTCAAGCCGCCCGGCTTCTCGAAGTCGGCCATCGTCACCGGGATCGGCACCTCGAAGGCCTGGCCCGAGTACCGCAGGTCGGCCTCGAAGCGCAGTTCGATCTCGGCCGCGGCGACGCCGTCGGCGGCGAGCGCGTCGCGCACCTGGTCGCGCATCAGCTTCAGCACCTCGACCACGTCGGGCTCGCTGGTGCGCGAGACGAGCTTCGAGAACGAGCGCGCGGTTTCGCTGCGCATCCGCGTCGTTGCGTCGCCGAGCGCGCAGAGCACGCCGGGCGAGACCGGCGAGACGGCCGGCCACGAGCCCATCAGCTTGGCGACGGCGTTGACGTGCAGCGGCCCCGCGCCGCCGAAGCCCATGAGCGCGAAGTCGCGCGGGTCGTAGCCCTGCTGGACCGAAATCATGCGCAGGGCGCCGAACATGTTTTCGTTGACGATGTCGATGATGCCGCGGGCGGCTTCGAACAGGGTCACGCCCATCTGGTCGGCAACCGCCTGCACGGCGGTTCGCGCGGCGCCGCGGTCCAACCTGAAGGTGCCGCCGAGCAGGTTCTCGGGCAGGTAGCCGAGCACGACGTTGGCGTCCGTCACCGTCGCCTGCGTGCCGCCGCGGCCGTAGGCGACCGGCCCGGGCACCGCACCGGCCGATTCGGGCCCGACGCGCAGCGCCTTGGTCAGCGCCGGGATCTTCGCGATCGAGCCGCCGCCGGCGCCGACCGTCTTCACGTCGAGCGCCGAGACGCGCACCGTCAGGTGGCCGACGTCGGTCGTGCGCACCAGGCGCGGCTCGCCGTTCTCGATCAGCGCCACGTCGGTCGACGTGCCGCCGACGTCGAGCGTCAGGATGTTCCCGAGACCCGCCGCCTTGGCGACCCAGAGCGCCCCGGCGACGCCGCCGGCAGGCCCCGACATCAGCAGCGACACCGGTTGCTGCTCGGCCGCTTCCGACGACATCAGGCCGCCGTCGGAGCGCAGCAGCGCGATCCGGCCGCGCATGCCGAGCTCGCGCAGCCGCTGGCGCAGGTTGGCGACGTAGCGGCCGACGACAGGTCGCACCGCGGCGTTGGCGACGGTCGTGAGCGTGCGCTCGTATTCCTGCATCTCGGGCAGGACGATGTGCGAGAGCGAGACCGGCACCTCCGGCATCACTTCGGCCGCGATCTCGGCGACGCGGGCCTCGTGGCGGCCGTCGACGTAGGCGTTCATCAGCGAGACGGTCAGCGCCTCGACGCCCTGGTCCTTCAAGGCCTGGAGTTGCACGCGGATGTCCGCATCGTCGAGCGGCCGCAGCTCGCGGCCCTGCGCATCGAGCCGCCCTTTCACCTCGACGGTGTCTTCGAGCCGGGCCATCGGCTCGGGCTTCGGCCAGATGATCCAGGCCGCGAGGCCGCCGGGCACCAGCGAGCGGGCGATCTGCATCATCTGCCGGTAGCCCTCGGTGACGACCAGGCCGACACGCGCGCCCTTGCCTTCGAGCACCGCGTTGGTCGCGACCGTCGTGCCGTGGAGGAAGACGTCGATTTCCGCCGGCGCGATGCCGGCCAGGCCGCAGATCGCCTTCACGCCGACGATCACGCCCTCGGACTGGTCATGCGGCGTCGACGGGGTCTTGAAGCGCCAGAAGCGCCCGTCGGCGTCGTCGAAGAGCAAAAGATCGGTGAACGTACCGCCCACATCCACACCCAAGCGATAAGCCATTTGATTCCGCTCCCGAGTCGACCGAAGAAGGGCGCATTTTGGGAAGCGGCTGCGGCGACCCCAAATGTGCGGGCCGCTCTATCCGATAGATGAACTGGCCTGCCCGCAGGGCGGAGAGGCGGCCGCGAGCGCTTTCGGTCGATCGAGGGTGTCCGCAGAATCGGATCGATCATGCCGATCACCCGACACCATGTCGACGTCGACGGCCGCAACGTCCACTACCGGCGCTGCGGCCACGGCGCGCCGGCGCTGCTGCTGCACGCCTCGCCGCGGTCGAGCCAGGCGCTCGTGCCGCTGATGGAAGCCGCGCCGGCCGGCGTCACCGTGCTCGCCTTCGACACCGCGGGCTGCGGCGGCTCGGCGCCGCTCGCCCGGCCGAACGCCGACGCCGGCGACCATGCCCGCGCCTT
>CAZZWY010000143.1:0-8658 GCA_964657785.1 uncultured Acetobacteraceae bacterium | reverse complement strand
TCTCGCCATTGTCGCGCCCGAGATCGTCGCGCTCCCCGACGGCGCGGAGCGGCTCGCCGTCGCCAGCAGTGCGGCCTCAGAGATCGAGGCGCTCGCCGGCCTCCTGCATCTCGCCGCAGCGGCCGGGCGCCCGTTGGACGACTTGAACCTCGCCGTCCGCGGCGTGATGGTGCGGATGAAGGTCCTGGCTAGCGTCGTCGCCGGCGCGGTCATCGACGAGGCCGACTCGCTGTCCGAGCTTCGGTACCGGCTGCTCGACGTTCGTGATGACGAAGGCGGTGCAGCATGACCCGCAGCATCGAGCACTTCACCAAGGTGGCGCCAATGGGCTCGCGCCTGACCGGCCGCTGGCTCGTCTCCGCGCGCATCGGCTGCTGGTACCCGCCGGCCATTGACCCGCACGACGTGATCGACGTCGACTTCGACGTGCGCACCTTCCGCGACGACGGCCTCTATCTGCTCGAGGCAGAGCCCGTGGGCCGCACGCACTGGCGTGGCTGCCGGCGCCTGGGGCTGATGCTTGACGGCACCCTCCAGGCGGAGGAAAGCGGCAACGGCGGTTGGCACCCCATCGACCTTGCGGCGCGAGGGTGGAGCATCGTCGGCTTCGTCCACGAGGTCTACAAGCCGGCGGAATCGAAGGGCGGTGCAGCATGAGAACGCCCCCGACCTTTGAGATTGCCTGGGAAATGGGCACGCCGGTCGTCTGGGCGGCAGACCGCGCCGCTTGGCGCGCCGGCGTTGCGCGCGAGGCGGTCTCGCGTGCCGATCAGCTCGTGCACCTCGTTCGCACGCGACACCGGGGCGGCTACGACGCCGTCGATGCCGCACAGATCATGCTGCTCGGCCAGATTGAGAAGCTGCTGACGAGTGCTTTGATGCTGACCGACGTCGTTGACTCGACCGACGAGCGGATCGAGGAAAAGATCGCCGACAACGTGTTCGGGGGCGAGTGGTGCATCGGCACGCTGTCCGTGACGGGCTCGGTCGTGGTGAAGGGCGTCGAGGGCGATCCGGAGCTGAAGCCGGCTGTGGCGCCGCCGCAATCAGCACGCTGAAGCAGCAACACTGCGGGTAACTTTGAGGGTAACTCGCCGCTCGAAGCCGGTGCTTTCATAGGTGTGTGCCGGTGACCCCAGCACCAGAAATTTCCGCGACGTCTCCGCGATCGGCATCGCGTCGCGCGCCGCCTTTGCGGGACAGGCACCCTGTCACCGAGCGGCGCCTCGCGTCACCGGGTAGGCGGCTTCCCACAGTCGCATGTTGCTCAGTCCGGTGGTTTGCACGTGCACCTCGCGGCACCCTGATAGGCCTGCCGACCCGGCGACTATCAGGCGGCTTCAGGCGCGCCACAGACAGCATCATGCAAGTTCTGCTCAACACCGATCCCCATATCGATGGCCGCCTCGAGATGGCCGCTCATGTCGAGCACGTCGTGACGAGCGCGCTCGAGCGCTTCCGGGACCACGTGACTCGCGTCGAGGCGCACCTGTCGGACGCGAACAGCCAGGCGAAAGCCGGCGCCGATGACATCCATTGCACCCTCGAGGCCCGCCTGACCGGCTTCGACCCGGTGGTCGTCAAGCGCCACGCGGGCACGGCTCACCAGGCGATCGGCGGCGCGGTCACCAAGCTGCAGCGTGCCGTCACGACGGTGCTCGCCAAGCACGACCCGCGTCGACACGCAGCCCGACCCGACGTGTCGGGGGCGACGGCCGATTTCCCGGCATGAGCATTGCCCCACGGCAAGCGGCGGTGGCGCCCAGGCCGGTCGACCCAGAAGTCCATGCCAGCTAAAAATTCATCGGAGACAGTCATGACGAAGATCAGCGTGATGCGAGACAGTTTCGAAGGCACCGATTGGAAGCGGGCGTTCGCGGAAGCCCTGTTGCATTTGGTGCCCGACATGAACCCGGACCGTGCCGACGAGCTGTCGGACGGCGAATACGCGCTCTTCCGCAAACTCGAGCCCGCAGCAGTCGCGCGCCACTGGGTCGAACGGCAGTCGCCGGCTCCGGGCGATGGCGGCGATGGCGATGGTGACGGTGACCAGGAATTCGACCGGGCGTCCAACGGGACGTGACCCGGGTCCGATCAGCCTGGCAGGGCGTCAAACCCAGTAGATAACGGCCACCAGTCCGACGACGAGCAGGGCGCGCGTCAGCTTGTAGACAGTGCGGTTCCACTGCTTGAAACGGCGGCGGTATCGCCCGGCGACGAACGAGACGCGGAAAAGCTTGCCGATGAGCCCGGTCTTGTCGCCCGCTTCGTTGGGGGAGGCCGCTGCGCTCATCACGTAGCGCGAAAACACGCGGTTCAGCCAGCGCGCCGGGGCGAATCGAAGCGGTCGCTCGATGTCGCAGAGCAGGATCAGCCGACTTTCGTCGGTGTCGTTGCGCACCCAGTGGATGTAGGTCTCGTCGAAGATCACGCCTTCGCCGTCACGCCAGCTGTACGGTTCGTCGTCGACCCAGATGCGGCAGCGGTCGTCGTTCGGCGTGGCGAGGCCGAGGTGGTAGCGCAGCGACCCGGCATAGGGGTCGCGGTGGGGATTGAGCTTGGCACCTCGGGGGAGCTCGGCAAAGAGCGCCGCCTTGATCGCCGGTACTTTTTGCAGCAACTCGACGGTGCGCGGGCAGTAGCGCAGCGCCGAAGGCGGCTTCTCCTCGTACCACTTGAGGTAGAAGCGCTTCCAGCCTTCCTTGAAGAACGAGTTGAAACCGGCGTCGTCGTTCTGCTCCGACGCCTTGATGCGCCGCAGTGTCGCGAGCGCCTCGGCTTCGGTGCGGATTTCCTCCCAGTGGCTCTCCAGCTCCCGCAGCCCCGGGAAGTGGTCGACCGCGACGTAGGGGCGCGTCGGCACGCTCGACAGCAGGTACATCACCGAGTTGAGCGGTGCCAGCAGCGCCGAATGATCGAAGATCTGCCTGAACCAGGCGTGGCGGACGCGTCCACGCAACTGCACGTAGGCGATCGACGCCGCGAACAGCGCGAGAAGCGTCCACTTCAGCATTGCCTACCCGCGTCGGTCAAGGTCATCAGGAGTCCATGCCCGGCCGGGCACCATTGGGATCGGAGAGCGACGCGTCGGCCGCGCCGCGCGGATTCTCGCTCAGTGGTCGCCAACCCGCCTGGAGGCGGTCATGCGTCGATGCCGCGGCCGGGCGCCGGAGAGGAAGTCGGGCGCAGCGGCTACATCGCACGCGGAGTCCGAACCCCGCGTCGAGACACCGCCGGCGTCACGCCCTCGAGCGCGAGGAGTGCCTGCTTGCGGTGGGTGCCGCCGGCGTAACCGGTGAGCGAGCCGTCGCTGCCGACGACCCGGTGGCACGGCA
Source organism: uncultured Acetobacteraceae bacterium (assembly GCA_964657785.1). Lineage (GTDB taxonomy): Bacteria > Pseudomonadota > Gammaproteobacteria > Burkholderiales > Burkholderiaceae_C > LMDS01. Next base: position 5,323 of record CAZZWY010000143.1, on the reverse strand, counting down.
CGATCACCGACACCGGGTTGCGCCCGATCGCGCCGCCGACGGCACGCACCGCGCGGTCTGCCCCGAGCTGGCGGGCGATCGCGGCGTAGCTCGAGGTGGTGCCGACGCCGATGCCGAGCAGGGCTTGCCAGACCGCGCACTGGAACGCGGTGCCCTGCAGATCGAGCGGGATGTCGAAGGTCGTCGACGCGCCCCCGAAGTAGCGCTGCAGTTGATCGGCGGCGCGACGCAGCAGCGGGTGGGCCGGGTCGGGGGCCACGTCGAGGTGGCCGGGGTGATGCCGCTGGCCCTCGAACCACGCGCCGGCGAGCCCCGTCGGCGAGCAGGCGAGGAGGAGATCGCCGAGCGGTGTCGCGAAGGTCGCGCGTGCGCTGATCCGAAGGCGGCGCAGTGCGGCGCCGACGATCGGTGCCTGGCGGATGGGGCCGCCCTCCACGGGGGCGTCGAGCTGGTTCATGAGGTCTTCTCCAGGGAGTTCCAGAGCCGCAGCACGGCGTACGAGCGCCAGGGTCGCCAGTCGCGGGCGGCGGCTTCGGCGGCGCGCGGCGAGTCGGTGCCGAACAGCGCCCGCATCGCGTTCAGCACGGCGACGTCGTTCGGTGGGAACGCATCGGGCCAGCCGAGGGCGCGCATGGCGATGTAGTGGGCCGTCCAGGGGCCGATCCCGGGCAGCGCGACAAGCGCCGCGACCAGCGGTTCGGCCCGCGCGCCGGGCGCCGAGAGCAGCGGTGCGAGGTCCGGCCAGGCCTCGGCGAGCGCGACGATCGCCGTCGCGCGCGCCCGGATGATGCCGAGCTCGGCGATGTCGGACGGCGCGACGGCCGCGAGGCCGGCCGGTGCCGGAAACGCCCGGACGACCGCCGGCCAGGGCGTCGCGATCGGCGTGCCGAAGCGGTCGGCGAAGCGCTTCGCGAGCGTCCGCGCGGCACCCACCCTGACCTGCTGCCCGAGGACGGCCCGCACCGCGACTTCAAAGGCGTCGAGCGAGCCGGGCAGCCGCAGGCCCGGCGCGCCGGGGAGGGACCGCAGGGCAGCGTCGATCGGCGCCGGGGCGCAATCGAGATCGAGCCAGCGCCGAACGCCCGCGACGATCCGCCCGCTCGCCGCAGCGAGCTCGGCCGGAAAGCTCAGCCGCACGACGGGCTGCACCGGATCGAACGCAACCTCGATCCAGCCGTCCTGCAGCGCGACGGTGCCGGCCCGCAGGCTCCGCCGGATCCGCCGATCCAGCACCTGCTCGACGTCCGGAATCGCGCGGCGCGCCACGAAGCGCAGCAGCGCCGCGACGTCGTAGGGCGGGCGATAGGCGAGCTTGATGGCGATCGGGGTGTCGGTGGCAACCGTCCCCCGGGCCGCATCGGTCGGCGCGGCGGCGGCGGCGCCGGCCGCGTCACCGCGCAGCCGGCTCGGGCTCATCCGGTAGTTGTCGGCGAATGCCGCGTTGAAGCGGCGGACGCTTCTGAAGCCGCTCGCGAGCGCAACCTGGGCGACCGGCCAGCGGGTGTCGGTCAGGAGCTGCTTGGCGAGAAGCAACCGGCGCGTCTGCAGGTACTGCATCGGTGCGATGCCGTGCTCGCGCTGGAAAACGCGGCGCAGGTGCCGGCCGCTGATGCCGAGCCGGCTCGCGAGGCGGTCGAGACCCGTCGGGTCGTCGCAGGCGACCTGCGCATCGAGCTCGTCCGCGGCTTGCCGGGCGAGCGTCTGCGAAGCTTCCATCACCGTCCAGGCGAGGCCCGGCCCCGGCGCGATCTCGGGCCGGCACTTCAGGCAGGGCCGGAACGACCCGGCCTCGGCCTGCGCCGCACTCGTGAAGAAGCGGCAGTTCTTCCGCATCGGCGTGCGCACCCGGCAGATCGGTCGGCAGTAGATGCCGGTGCTGGTGACGCCGACGAAGAGCCGCCCGTCGAAGCGCGCGTCGCGGGCGCTGACGACCTGCCAGGCGGCGTCGGGGTCGAGGTCGGCAGGGTGGAGGTCCATGCGCCGATTATCGGCAGCGAGGCAGGCAACGCTGGCCGTTTTCGGACATGCCGTGGGTGCGACGCGCCGATCGAGCGGCGTCTCAGAAGATCCCGAGCTGCACGCCCGTCGCCATCGCGGCGCCGAGCGCCTCGCAGCGGGCGAGGTCGACGCTCGAGAGCGTCTTCACGGCAAGGATCGCCTCCGGCGTCTGCGCGCCCGTGCAGACGATCAGGGCGGGCGCGATCGCCTTGAGGCGCCAGCCGGTCGCGATGCGGTCGATCTGGCGGGCCGCGTTCTGGCCGTCGCTGCCGGCGCAGATCAGCGTCGCGTACGGTCGGCCGGCGGTGCGGTCGAGCACCGCGTAGTAGCTGCGGTCGAAGAAGTCCTTCATCATGCCGGCCATCGCGGCGAGGTTCTCGGGCGTGGCGAACAGGTAGGCGTCGGCCGCGAGAAGATCGCCGGGCACGGCGTCGCGCGCCTCGCGGAGCACGGTCTCGACCGTCGGCTCGGTGGCGGCGCCGGCCGCTGCGGCGAGGGCCATCTGGCGGGTTCCGCCGGTCAGGCTGTGGTACGTGATCAGCAGCGTCTTCATCGCCGCGTTGTAAACGTTTTACACCGCGCGCGCGGCCCCCGGACATCTTCTCAGCGCAGCGGGCTCGGCGCGGTTTCGTAGAAGAGGGAGGAGCGCCAGTTCATCGTTCGTGGGCCGATGTCTTCCATCGCCCAGATCGCGAGCGTCTTGGCCGACATCGGCTTGGCGAACAGGTAGCCCTGCAGCTGGTCGCAGCCGAATTCGCGAAGGATCCGGTTCTGCGCCTCGGTCTCGACGCCCTCCGCCACGACCTTCATGCCGAGCGCCTTGGCGAGGTTCACGACGGCGAGCGCGACCTTGCGGGCGTCCTCGCTCGTCTCCAGGTCCATGACGAAGCTGCGGTCGATCTTCAGCTCGTCGGCCGGGAGCTTGCGCAGGTACGACAGGCTCGAGTGACCGGTGCCGAAATCGTCGATCGCGATGTGAACGCCGATCCGGTCGAGTTCGCCGAGGACCCGGATCATCCCCTCCGGATCGTCCATCGCGCACGACTCGGTGATCTCGCAGGTGATGCGTTCGGGATTGATCTGGTGTCGCTTGAGCGCGCTGCCGATCTGCTCGACGAGGTCGGGCTGCCGCAGCTGGTGCACCGAGAGGTTGATCGCGACCCGCATCCGCAGCCCGTCGTCGCGCCAGGCCCGCGCCTGCCGGCAGGCTTCGTCGATGAGCCAGCGGCCGAGCGCATTGATCAGCCCGCAACGCTCGGCGATCGGAATGAAGATCCCCGGGCTGACCACGCCACGGGTCGGATGGTGCCACCGCATCAGCGCTTCGGCGCCGGTGATCTCGCCGCTCGGCGCATGGATCTTCGGCTGGTAGTAGAGCTCCATCTGGGATCGCTCGAGCGCCAGGCGGAGGTCGCGCAGGAGCTCTATCTCGTCGCGCTGGCCCTTGATCATTCGCGGCTCGAAGAGTGCATAACTCGCACCGCCCGCCGCCTTGGCTGCCGTGATCGCCGCCTGCGCGTGCGGGATCAGCGTCGACAGGCCACCCTGCTCCGGGTAGATCGTCACGCCGACCGAGCAGGTGACGGACACCTCGCGCTCGTCGACCCGGCAGGGACGAGCGACGGCCGCGATCACCCGCGACGCGAGTTCGGCGGCGTCTTCGGGCGTCGGGTCGCCGTTGAGGAGCAACAGGAACTCGTCGCCCGCGAGGCGCGCCACCATGTGCGGCTTGCCGAGCGCGCGCAGCCGGTCCGCGACCTCGCGCAGCACGGCGTCACCGATCAGATGACCGAGCGTGCGGTTCAGGGGTTTGAAGCTGTCGAGGTTCACCGCGAGCAGGGCGAGCGTGCCGCCGCCGCCATCCGCCCGCGCCGCCGCCTGGGCCAGGGTGCCCTGAAAGAGCTGGCGCGTCGGCAGGCCGGTCAACGGGTCGTTGAGACGGTCGCGCGGCTCGTGGGAGGCGTCTTGCGCCGCCTTCGACCTGGTGACGCGCCGGAGGAACCCGACCAGGGAAGCGGAAATCCCGTTCATGACCGGGCCCGGTGCCCAACGATGTGCCCGCCCGGGCCAGCGGCGTTCGGGTCGGGTCGCGGCAGCATGCCGCCAATTTCGGCAAGTCAGACGCGTTCTTGAGATTCGGAACCGGCTTTCTTCGCCGGCAGCGGCGGGCTACTTCAGCGACAACACCCATTCGGCGAGCTGCTTGGCTTCCGCTTCGTTGACCTGCGGATTGGCCGGCATCGGGATCTGCCCCCAGACGCCGACGCCGCCTTTGCGGATCTTCGCGGCCAGCTTGTCGGCCGCGTCGGCCTGGCCGGCATATTTGGCGGCGACGTCCTTGTAGGCCGGCCCCAGCACCTTCTTGTCGACGGCATGGCAAGCCAGGCAATTCTTCTGCTGCGCGAGTTCGGTCTGCGCCAGCGCGGGAAGGCCGGCGGCGAGCGCCGGCGCGAGGCAAAGAATGCGGATCATTGATTTCATCGAGGTCCTCCAGATGGCCACGAACGGGTGGCGCTGCACTACAGTCGCGGTCAGGATAGCGGAGTGGCTGACCGAGCCGTCGACGGGTTTGTCCCTGGTTTTCGCCTTCAAGGAGCACCGACCATGCTGTTCGTTCTCATCGGTGTCGCCCTGATCGCGATGAACCTGCTGGGCCTCGGGCCGCCGGGTCACTGGAACTGGGCGATCTTCGGCGACCTCTGGAAGTTCGTCGTGCCGTTCGCGCTGGCCGTCGTCTGGTGGGCATGGTCCGACAAGTCGGGTCTCAACAAGCGCCGCGAAATGGCGCGCATGGACGCCAAGAAGGAAAAGCGTCGCCAGGAGACGCTCGCCTCGATGGGCCTTGACGGGCGGCGCGGCAAGCGCTGAGCGCCGGCGAGCGGTGGCGGCTCCGCGCCTCGGGGACGCGCCCCGCGGCCGCCGCCGATCACTCGCCGTCGAGCACCGCGCCGCTGCTCGCTGGCGACGCGTTGCGCGCGAACTTGGCGAGCACGCCGCGCGTGTACCGCGGTGCGGGCGCGCGCCAGGCGGCGCGGCGGCGGGCCAGTTCGTCGTCCGAGAGCGCCACCTCGAGCAGCAGCCGATGCGCGTCGATCGTGATCCGATCTCCTTCCTCCAGCAGCGCGATGTTGCCGCCGGCATACGCCTCCGGCGTCACGTGCCCGACGACCATGCCCCAGGTGCCGCCGGAAAAACGCCCGTCGGTGATGAGTCCGACCGATTCGCCGAGCCCCTGGCCGATCAGCGCCCCGGTCGGCGCCAGCATCTCTGGCATGCCGGGGCCGCCGCGCGGGCCCAGATAGCGCAGCACCATCACGTCGCCCGG
>CAZZWY010000142.1:0-8688 GCA_964657785.1 uncultured Acetobacteraceae bacterium | reverse complement strand
GCGGCGGCCGGCCGCACGCCGGACGCGTTGCACAACAACTGCTCGGGCAAGCACGCCGGTTTCCTCTGCCTCGCGTGCGCCCTGCACGGCGGCTCCGACCCGCGCGGCTTCGCCCGCGGTTACGTCGAGGCCACGCATCCGGTGATGCGGGAAGTCAGCGCGGCGATCGAGGCGGCGACGGGCCATCCGCTGCACACCACGCCCCGCGGCGTCGACGGCTGCTCGATCCCGACCTATGCCATCCCGCTGCGCCGGCTCGCGCTCGGCTTCGCCCGCGTCGGAACCGGCCTCGGCCTCTCGGAGGCGAATGCACGCGCCGCCGCCCGGCTGCGGGCCGCGGTCGCCAAAGCGCCGTTCATGGTGGCCGGCACCGGCCGCTTCGACACCCGGGTGATGCAACGCCTGGGCGACCGCGTCTTCACCAAGGTCGGCGCCGAGGGCGTTTTCTGCGCCGCCCTGCCGGAACGCGGGCTGGGCGTCGCGATCAAGATGGACGACGGCGCCACCGCGCGCGCCGCCGAGGTCGCGATGGCGGCGGTGATCGAGGCGTGCGTCGCGCTCGACGACGCCGAGGCGCGGTTCATGCGGTCGCTCAGCGACGTGACGCTGACGAACTGGAACGGCATCGTCGTCGGGGCGCTCAGGGCGAGCCCGCTGCTGCGCGCAGGGCTCGGCGGTTGAACACGTCAAAGCGGCAATTCCCCCGACGCGGCCGTGTCGCCCGCCGCGCCGCCGGCCGCCTCGATCTTCAGCAGGGCCTCCAGGCTCTGCAGCGTGTCGGCCTCGTGGATCGGCTTGTCGGCGCGCAGCCGCAGCATCCGCGGAAAACGCACCGCGATGCCGCTCTTGTGGCGCGGGCTGCGATTGATGCCCTCGAACCCGAGCTCGAACACCAGCGTCGGCTTGACGCTGCGGACCGGACCGAACTTCTCGAGCGTGTCGCGGCGGATGATGCGGTCGACACCGCGAAATTCCTCGTCGGTGAGGCCGGAGTAGGCCTTCGCGAACGCGACGAGTTGCAGCGCGTCGGGCTGCGCCGGTTCGCGGCGGGCGATCGCGTCGATCACCGCAGCGGCTTCGTCGGCGTCGTGCGGCGTGCGGCTCCAGACGGCGAAGGTGTAGTCGGTGTAGACGCTCGCGCGGCGGCCGTGCCCGGCCTGGGCGTAGATGAGCACGCAGTCGACACTCATCGGGTCGATCTTCCACTTCCACCAGCTGCCGTCGGCCTTGGTGCGGCCGGTGCCGTAGCGGGCATCCAGGCGCTTCAGCATGAAGCCCTCGACGCCGCGCTCGCGCGACGCGGTGCGCAGCTGCGCGAGATGGTCCCAGGTCGCGCCGGTTTCGGCCGGTGACAGGTGCATGCCGGCCGGTGCGAACGCCTCGAGCAGCGCGCGCCGCTCGCGTTGCGGCGCGTCGCGCAGGTCGCGGCCCTGCCATTCGAGCAGGTCGTAGGCGATGAAGCCGACCGGCGCGTCGGCGAGCACTTTTTTCGTCAGCGTCTTGCGGCCGATGCGCTGCTGCAACAGGCTGAACGCCGCGGGGCCACCGTTCTTCCAGACGACGATCTCGCCGTCGAGCACGGTACCGTCGGGCAGCGGCGCGGCGAGTGCGACGATCTCGGGGAAGCGGTCGGTGACGAGTTCCTCGCCGCGCGACCAGACCCAGACGCCGCCGGCGCGCCTGACGATCTGGGCGCGAATGCCGTCGTACTTCCACTCGACGAGCCACTGGTCAGGCGCGCCGAGGCGGGCCTCGAACTCGGCGAGTGGCGCGTCGAGCTGGTGAGCGAGGAAGAACGGGTAGGGCTGGCCGGCGTCGGACGCGTCGCCCTCCACGCTCGCTGCGGTCAGGCGCCGGAACCGCGCTTCGTCGGGCGTGCTGCGGGCATCGGTGTAGCCCATCATCCGCTGCGCGACGATCTTCGCGTCGATGCCCGCGCTCTCGGCGAGCGCCCGCTGCACCAGCAGCTTGCTGACACCGACCCGAAAGCCGCCGCCGATCAGCTTCGTCAGCAGGAAACGGCCCGAGCGGTCGAGCTCATCCCAGTAGCCTGCCACTCGCTGGGCCTGGGCCAGCGGGTCGGCACCGCGCAGCGGCAGCAGGCGCAGCTCGATCCAGTCGGCGAGGCCGACGTCGCTCGTGCGCGTCGGCGGCGGCAGCACGTTGGCGATGGTCTCGGCCAGGTCGCCGACCGCGTGATAGGACTCGTCGAACAGCCACTCGGGCACGACCGCCCGTTCGCAGACGAGGGCGCGCAGCAGGCCGGTCGGCACGACCTGGCGCGGCTTGCCTCCGGCGAGGAAATAGACCGCCCAGGCCGCGTCGCGGGCCGGCGTCACGGCGAAATAGCGCTTCAGCGCATCGGTCTTCGCACGTGTCGCGGTGCTCGCATCGAGTTCGTCGAACAGCCGGGAGAACGCCTTCATGGGGCGGCGGCGAGGACGTTCGCTTCCTCGTCGGCGTCCTGGTCGTCGCCGTACTCGGTCGCGAACGCACTCGCCTCCAGCCCTTGCTCGGTCAGCCAGCGCACCATCACCGCTTCGTAGCCGTGCGTGACGATGACGCGCTCGGCGCCGGTCGCGCCGATCGCGCGTTGCAGGCCGGGCCAGTCGGCATGGTCGCTGAGCACGAAGCCGCGATCGACCGAGCGGCGCCGGCGCGCCCCGCGGAGCTGCATCCAGCCGCTCGCGAAGGCATCGCTCAGGTCGCCGAAGCGGCGCGTCCACACCGAGTTCTGGGCCGATGGCGGCGCGATGACGAGCGCCCGCCGCAAGCTGGCCTTGTCGGTGATTTCGGTGACGAGCTTCGTTTCCGGCAGCGCCACGCCGGCGGCCCGATACGCCCGGTTCAGCGGCTCGACGGCGCCGTGAACGACGATCGGGCCGATGCTCGAATCGACCCCGGCCAAGAGCCGCTGGGCTTTGCCGAAGCTGTAGCCGAGCAGCAGGCTCGCCCGCCCGGCATCGGCGTTGCCGCGCCACCAGTCGTCGATGCTCGCGAAGAGCTCGCGCTGCGGCTGCCAGCGGTAGATCGGCAGGCCGAAGGTGCTCTCGGTGATGAAGCAGTGGCAGGGAACCGGCTCGAACGGCGTGCAGGTCGCGTTCGCCTCGGACGGTTCGTCGTACGCGCCGGCGACGAAGTAGTCACCCGAGGCCACCCACACCCGCCCCTGGTGCTCGACCCGCACCTGCGCCGAGCCGAGCACGTGGCCGGCCGGGTGCAACGACACGCGCACGCCGAAGTGGTCGACCTCGACACCGTAGGCCAGCGTCTGCAGGTGGATCTCGCCGAGCCGCGAGCGCAGCACGCCCTCCCCCTCTGCCGACGCGAGGTAATGCCCATGCCCGACCCGCGCATGGTCGGCGTGGGCATGGGTGATCACGGCCCGATCGACCGACCGCCACGGGTCGATGTAGAAATCACCGGGCGGGCAGTAGAGGCCCTCGGGGCGCTGCACGATGAGGTCGCTGCCGGCGGCGGCGTTCATGTCGGACGCACCTTCGGGCCGCACGTCAGTAGCGGTGGCCAGTGGCGAACAGGGCGATGCGCATCATCGCGTAGGCGACCCAGGTGAGCGCGCGGGTCGTGGCCGGGCGGCTCGAGTGACCGTCCGGATGAACGCGGCTGCCGTCCCGGCTCATCGCCTGGAGCAGGTGGTCGCGCAACTCGGCGGCGAAGGCGTCGTTGCGAACGAACACGTTGGCCTCGCGGGCAAGCAGCAGGCTGAGCGGATCGAGGTTGGACGAGCCGACGGTAGCGATCGCGCCGCCGGGCGAATCCATCACCGCGACCTTGGCATGCAGGAAACTCGCCTCGTACTCGTAGATCTGGATGCCGGCCGCGAGCATCACGCCGTAGACCGCGCGGCTCGCATGAAACTGCATGAAATATTCGTACTTCGCCTGCAGCAGCAGCGTGACGCGCACCCCGCGTCGAGCGGCCCTCACGAGCGCGCGTTGCAGCCGGACGCCGGGGACGAAATAGGCGTTGGCGATCACGATCTCGTGCCGCGCCTGGTTGATCGCGAGCCGATAGACGACCTCGATGCTGCGCCGGAACCGCACGTTGTCGCGCAGCACGAGCACGGCGTCGGCACCGGCCGGCGGCCCCGAGGCGAGCTTCTCGACGGCGCTGCCGATGCTCGCGTCGCTCATGTCGGTGCCCGCCTGGGCGACCTCGGCCACCGCCCGGATCGAGGCGCCGACGTCGCGCCTGCGCGCCTTGCGGGCCACCTGCAGGCGCGACCAGAGCCGCGTCATCGTGTCGTGGACATCGTCGACGAGCGGCCCCTTGACGCGCACGGCGAAGTCGAGCCGCGGCTTCTCGAGTTCGCCGTGATTCGGGTCGAACAGGTCGTCGAGCATGTTGATGCCGCCACAGAACGCGAGTTCGCGGTCGATGACGCAGAGCTTTCGGTGCATGCGCCGCCAGCGCTTGGGCAGCAGCACCCGCCAGCCGCGCGCCGGGTTGAAGACGCGCCACTTCACCCCCGCGGCGCTCCAGCGCGCTTGCCACTCTTCGGGCACCTCGCCGGTGCCGATCCCGTCGACGACGACCCGTACCGACAGTCCCCGCGCCCCGGCCCGCTCGATCGCTTCGGCAACCGGCAGCACCGAGCGGGCGAACTCGAAGATGTAGGTCTCGACCAGGACCTCGGAGCGGGCGGCGTCGATCGCCAGGGTCATCGCCCGGAACAGCGCGGTGCCGCCCTTGAGCAGCGTCAGTTCATGGTTCGGGCGCAGCGCCCTGAGCGAGCGGGCGCGCAAGTCAGGCGAGCGCCAGTTCGGCAACCAGCGGCAGGTGATCCGACATGCGGGCCCAGGCCACGCCCCGGGGCACCGAGGTGCTGAGGCAGCGCAGGCCGCGGAGGTAGATCCGGTCCATCGAGAACACCGGCAGGCGCGAGGGAAAGGTGTTGAAGCGCGCGGGCGGGTCGCCCGCAATCGCGGCGCGGGTGAGGCCGCCGTCGCGCATCAGGCCGTCGAGCTTGTCGCCCCAGTCGTTGAAATCGCCCGCGACGATGACCGGCTCGCCCGCCGGCACTTCCGCCGCCACGAACTCGGCGAGACGCTGCGCCTGGCGCACCCGGCTCGCATGAATCAGACCGAAGTGGGCGACGATCGCGTGCAACTCCACCTGGTTCCAGTGCACCGGGACGTGCAGCAAGCCGCGTTGCTCGAAGCGGTGGTCGGACACGTCATGATGACCGATGTTGCCGAGCGGCCAGCGCGACAGGAGGGCGTTGCCGTGCTCGCCGTGACGGGTGGTCGCGTTCGTCCGGTAGGCGACTTCGTAGCCTTCCGGCGCGAGGTAGTCGGCCTGGGGCATGCGCGGCCAGCCGACGTGCGTGTCCGGAAACTTCTTTGCCTCGGCGCGGTTGAGGAAGCGCACCTCCTGCAGGAACACGAGGTCGGTGTCGAGCGCCTCGACGCCGAGCGCGAGATTGTGGATCTCGAGCCGCTTTCTCGGCCCGACGCCGCGCACGCCCTTGTGGATGTTGTAGGTCGCGACCCGCAGCACGTCCGTCGGGAACGGGGTGCTGTGGACGTGCGGCAACGCCGGCCGGGGAACCACGCCGCTCAAACGAACCTCGGCAACTGCAGGATCGCTTCGGCGTTCGAAGGCGAGAAGCAGCGGTCCGCCGCCTCACGCCAGGGCCACCAGCCGTGAGCGACGTGTTCGCGCGGACTCAGCCGAACCGGAATGCCGCGCGGCACCCGCAGGCCGAAGACATGCTCGGTGTTGTGAGTCACGCCCGAAGCATAGCGGTGCCGCCACTGCGGATAGATTTCGTAGACATTGGCCATGCCCCAGTCGCGGAGCTCGCAAGCCGCGACCTCGGGCGAGCCGACGACGATGCCGGTTTCCTCGGCGACCTCGCGCGCCGCCGTGAGCACCGCCGGCTCATCGACCGCATCCTTCGAGCCGGTGACGCTCTGCCAGAAGCCCGGGTGATCGGCGCGCTCGATCAGCAGGACGTCGAGATCGGCGGTGTGGATGACGACGAGCACCGACTCGGGAATCTTCGGCGGGCGCGGCGCGCCGGCAGGCGCCGACATCAGGCCGCCGGCGCCTGGGCACTCCGCAACCGAATGTGCAGCTCGCGCAACTGCTTCTCGTCGACGCCGCTCGGCGCGTTCGTGAGCAGGTCCTGGGCGCGCTGCGTCTTCGGGAACGCGATCACGTCGCGCAGCGATTCGGCGCCGGTCAGGAGCATCACGAAGCGGTCGAGGCCGATCGCGATGCCGCCGTGCGGCGGGGCGCCGTACTGCAAGGCATCGAGCAGGAAGCCGAACTTCAGCTCGGCTTCCCGGGCGTCGATCTTCAAGGCGCGAAACACCTTGCTCTGCACCTCTTCGCGGTGGATACGCACCGAACCGCCGCCGAGCTCGATGCCGTTGAGCACCACGTCGTAAGCCTTCGAGATGCAGCGGCCGGGATCGGTCTCGAGCCAGTCCTCGTGGCCGTCCTTCGGCGCGGTGAACGGATGGTGCACCGCGTTCCAGCGCTGCGCCGCGTCGTCGTACTCGAACATCGGGAAATCGACCACCCAAAGCGGCTCCCAGACGCCCTGCACCAGCCCGCGCGCCTTGCCGAACTCGCTGTGGCCGACCTTCACCCGCAGCGCGCCGATGGCGTCGTTGACGACCTTGGCCTTGTCGGCACCGAAGAACAGCAGATCGCCGTTGGCCGCGCCGGTCCGGCGCACGACTTCGGCGAGCGCCGCGTCGTGAAGGTTTTTGACGACCGGCGACTGCAGGCCCTCGCGGCCCTTCGCGGCGTCGTTGACCTTGATCCACGCCAGTCCCTTGGCGCCGTAGATCTTGACGAAGTCGGTGTAACCGTCGATCTCGCCGCGGGTCATCTCGCCGCCGCCGGGGATTCGCAGCGCGACGACGCGGCCGCCATCCATCTGCGCGGGCGCCGAAAACACCTTGAAGTCGACGTCGCGCATCACGTCGGTCAGCTCGGTGAATTCGAGCTTCACGCGCAAATCCGGCTTGTCGGAGCCGAAACGCCGCATCGCCTCGGCCCAGGTCATGACCGGGAACGGCGGCAGCTCGGTGCCGATCGCCTGCTCGAAGGTGCTGCGGATCATGCCCTCGAACATCGTGCGGATCTCTTCCTCGGTGAGGAACGAGGTCTCGATGTCGATCTGGGTGAATTCCGGTTGCCGGTCGGCACGCAGGTCCTCGTCACGGAAGCACTTGACGATCTGGTAGTAGCGGTCGAACCCGGAGACCATCAAGAGCTGCTTGAAGAGCTGCGGGCTTTGCGGCAGCGCGAAGAACATGCCTTCGTGCACGCGCGACGGCACGAGGTAGTCGCGGGCGCCCTCCGGGGTGCTCTTGGTCAGCATCGGCGTCTCGATGTCGATGAAGCCGTTGCTGTCCAGGAACTTCCTCACCGCCATCGCGACGCGATAGCGCAGGATGAGGTTGCGCTGCATCACCGGCCGGCGCAGGTCGAGCACCCGGTGGGTGAGGCGCGTCGTCTCGGAGAGGTTGTCCTCGTCGATCTGGAACGGCGGGGTGATGCTCGGGTTCAACACCTCGATCTCACGGCACAGCACCTCGACCTTGCCGCTCGTGATGTTGGCGTTGATCGTGCCCTGCGGCCTCTCGCGAACCGTGCCGACGATCCTCAGGCAGAACTCGTTGCGGATGCCCTCGGCGACTTCGAACATCGCCGCACGGTCGGGGTCGCAGACGACCTGGACCAGGCCTTCGCGGTCGCGCAGGTCGATGAAGATCACGCCGCCATGATCGCGGCGGCGATGCGCCCACCCCATCAGGGTCACGGTCTGGCCGAGCAGCGCCTCGCTGACAAGGCCGCAGTATGTCGTTCTCATCGGGATACTCCACTGCGCAGGCGCAGATTCGTCATGGTCTGGGCAGCGGCAGGCGCCGCCGCGGTGCAGGGGGTTCAGACACGCGCAGCCGCCGGAACTCGACGTGATGCGCATCGTGCGAGCCGATGCGGGCGGCTCAACCGGTCCGGTTTCGGGCCGGCTCGGCGCGCTGCGCAGGGGTCACAGATGTCGCGGACGTTGCGAGGGCCACCGGCAACGGCGGCGCGACCACACCCATCGAGATCACGTACTTGAGCGCCTCGTCGACGCTCATCTTCAGCACGATCACGTCGGCGCGGGGCACCATCAGGAAGAAGCCCGACGTCGGATTCGGCGTCGTCGGCACGTAGACGCTCAGGTAGTCGCCCGGCAGGTGCAGCGCCGCTTCGCCGCCCGGCCTGCCGGTGACGAAGGCGATCGTCCAGCTTCCCTGGCGCGGATACTGCACGAGCACCGCCTCGCGAAACGCGTTGCCGCTGCTGCTGAAGAGGGTGTCCGACACCTGCTTGACCGAACTGTAGATCGACTTGACGATCGGAATCCGGCTGAGCAGCTTGCCGCCCTGGTTGAGCCACCACTGGCCAAACATGTTGGTCGCGAACATGCCGGTGATGACGAGGCCGAGCAGCATCACGAGCACGCCCAGCCCCGGAATCTGCCGCAGCAGCTGGATCGGCTCGCCGGCCGCACGCGGCAGCACGGCCTGCGACGCGTTGAGCAGCCAGACGAAGACCCCGTCGAGCAGGCCGAGCGCTGCCTGAAGCACCCAGATCGTGACGGCGAGCGGCAGCCAGACCAGCAGCCCGGCGATCAGGTAACGCTTCAAACCGTTGCCC
>CAZZWY010000141.1:0-8709 GCA_964657785.1 uncultured Acetobacteraceae bacterium | reverse complement strand
CACCCGCTGACGCGCAATCCGTGGGACCTGACCCGCGGCCCGGGCGGCAGCAGCGCGGGTGCGGGCGCCGGGGTCGCGGCCGGCTACGGCCCGCTGCACGTCGGCACCGACATCGGGGGCTCGGTGCGGCTGCCGGCGGGCTGGTGCGGCATCTTCGCGCTCAAGCCGAGTCTCGGCCGGATCCCGATCGACCCGCCGTACGCCGGCCGCGTCGCCGGGCCGATGACGCGGACTGTCGCGGACGCCGCGCTGCTGATGGCGACACTCTCGCAGCCCGACGCGCGCGACACGATGAGCCTGCCGCACCAGCCGATCGCCTGGGAGGCGCTCGACCGCGACCTGAAGGGAGTCCGGTTCGGCCTGCAGCTGGACGCCGGCTGGGGCCTGCCGGTCGACCCGGCGGTGCGCGATGCGGTCGTCGCCGCGGCCCGGACGTTCGAGGCCGCCGGTGCGATCGTCACGCCGATGCCCGCCTTCATGACCCGTGAGATGGCCGACGGCATGGACGACTTCTGGCGCACCCGCTCGTGGCTCGACCTGCGGGCGATGGGCGAGGAGCGACGCCGTCGGATGCTGCCCTTCATCGTCGCCTGGGCGAGCGGCGGCGAGGGCATCTCGGGCGAGCGCGTCTTCCGCGGCTACAGCCAGATGGCCGCGATGCGCGACGCCGCCGTGCGGGCGTGCGCGCCCTTCGACTACGTGCTGTCGCCGACGGCGCCGATCCCGGCCTTCGCTGCCGAGTGGCCCTGCCCGACCAACGACCCGGCGCGCCCGTTCGAGCACATCGCCTTCACCCTGCCCTACAACATGAGCGAGCAGCCGGCCGCGAGCATCGACTGCGGCGCGACGAGCGGCGGCCTGCCGATCGGGCTGCAGATCGCCGGCGCGCGGCACGACGATCTCGGCGTGCTGCAGATCTCCCGGGCCTGGGAACGCATCCGGCCGGCGTCGCGGCCGTGGCCGCGCCCGCCCTCGCCGGCCCGCCCAGGTTGACGATGCTCGACCCGCGCGGCAACCCCGTCAGCACCCGCTCCGGCGAAGCCCTCGCCGCGACCGAGCAGGCGCTCTGGCGGATGATGTCGTTCTACGGCGCGCCGATCGACGATCTCGCCGTCGCCCGCGCCGCCGACCCGGACTGGATGCTGCCGTCGCTGATGCAGGCCGGCTTCCTGCTGAGCCTGACCGAGCCGGCGCTGGTCGCCGAAGCCCGCGCGCTGCTCGAGGCCGCCGAGCACGGCATCGCCCGCGCCAACCACCGGGAACGCGATCACCTCATCGCGCTGCACACCCTCCTGGCCGGCGATTGGCACGGCGCCTGCCGCGAGTGGGAAGCGCTGCTGCTGCGGCACCCGCGCGACGCGCTCGCACTCCAGTGGGCGCACCTCTTCGACTTCTATCGCGGCGACGCCGCGAACCTGCGCCAGCGCGTCGCCCGCGTGCTGCCGGAATGGGACGCCGCCGACCCGCTGCACCCCTACGTGCTCGGCCACTACGCCTTCGGGCTCGAGGAGAACCACCTCTACGCCGAGGCCGAGGACACCGGTCGCCGGGCGCTCTCGACCGGCGCCCGCGTGCCGTGGGCGATCCACGCCGTCTCGCACGTGATGGAGATGCAGGGCCGCCATCACGAAGGGCGCGAATGGATGACGTCGTGGCAGGCCGACTGGGCCGTCGGCAACGGCTTTCGCGCGCATCTCGGCTGGCACGCGGCGCTCTTCGCGCTCGAGGGCCTGCACGGCGAAGCGGCCCTCCGCCTCTTCGACGAGCACCTCGCGCCCGCCCCGGAACAGATCACCCTGCAGCGGCTCGACGCCGCGGCGCTGCTCTGGCGCCTGCACCTGCTCGGTGTGCCGACCGAGCGTCGCTGGGACGAGCTCGTCGCCGGCTGGGACCTGTCCGACGACGCCGCCGGCCTCTTTCCCTTCAACGATGTGCATGCCCTGCTCGCGTTGATCGGCAGCGGCCAGATGGCGCGCGCCGAAGCCTGGGTGCGACGGGTCGCTGCCAAGGCAGACCGCAGCGCCGGCAGCAACCGCGAGGTGGCGCGCGAGGTCGGCGGACCGCTGATGCGCGGCCTGCTCGCCTTCGGGCTCGGCCGCTTCGACGACGCGGTCGAGACGCTCTACCCGGTGCGGGCACTGGCGAGCCGATTCGGCGGCAGCCACGCGCAGCGCGACCTGATCGACCAGACGCTGATCGCGGCGGCGGCGGCGGCGCACGACAAATCGGTCGGCCGGGCGCTGCTCAACGAGCGCCGCCTCGGCAAGCCGGCGACGCCGCTCACCGAGCACTGGCGGGCGCGGCTCGGGCGGGCGGTCTGAGAGCGCGCCGAAGCCGACACGGCGGCGCGAGCGCGACCGGTCAGCCGAGCACCGGCGCGTCGGGCAGCTCGTTCGGATCGACCCCGCCCGGCGCGAGCGGGAAGTGCCGGGTCAGCACCGCGTCGACCGCGTCGATCGCGTGGTTCAGCCCGTCCTCGAAGCGGCCGGCGGCGAAGGCGCCCTGCATCGTCGACAGCACCGGTTGCCAGGTGGCGGCATCGGCGTGCGGCGTCAGCCCTCGATCGGCGACGATTTCGATCGCGTGCTCGGCCAGCAGCAGGTAGATGAGCACGCCGCTGTTGTGTTCGGTGTCCCAGACCCCGAGCCGGGCGAACATCGCGACGGCGCGCTCGCGCGGCGTGGCGCCGCGGCGCAGGTCGCCCAGCGGCAGGCCGGCTTCGATGCAGACGCGGATCTCGCCGCGGTGTCGGCGTTCGCTCGCTGCCACGCGGGCCTCGATGCGTTCGGCGGCGCCGGCACCGAGCAGGCGTTTCGCGTCCGCCGCGTCGAGGCGCCGGTGCTGCAGAAGCCGCCAAGTCCAGTGGGTCATGGATCCGGCCCCCCTCACCATCCGCCGGAGGCACCGCCGCCGCCGAAATTGCCGCCGCCGCCCGAGCTGAAACCGCCGCCGCCGCTACCGCCACCCCGACCGCCACCGAAGCCGCCGCCCCACACCACCGGGCCGAGCCCCGACCCACCACGGCTGCCGAGGCCCACCACCCCGACGAGCACGGCGGCGACCAGCCCGGCCCCGGCCGCGATGAGCAGGCTCGCGGTCAGCCACCAGCCGACCGCACCGATCGCGCCGCCCGTCAGCAGCGCGCCGACCTTGCGCCCGGCCAGGCGCGTCAGGAAGGCACCGACCAGCGGCACGGCGACGAACAGGAAGATCGCCATGTCCTTCACGTCGAAACCGGGCGACGCGCGCTTTGCCGCGGTCCCGGTCGGCGTGGGCGCCGGCAGGTTCTCGCCGGCGATCGCGGCATCGAGCCGGTCGACCGCCGCGCCGAGGCCGCCCGCATAGTCGCCGCTGCGAAACGCCGGCTTCATCGGATCGTTGATGATCCGCCCGGCAAGCACGTCGGGAATCGCGCCCTCGAGCGCCTTGGCGACTTCGATGTTGATGCGCCGGTCGTTCTTGGCGACGACGATCACCACGCCGTCGCCGACGTCGCGGCGCCCCACCTTCCAGGCGTCGGCGACGCGCTGGCTGTAGGTCGCGATGTCCTCCGGCTGCGTCGTCGGCACGATCAGCACGACGATCTGCGCACCGCGGCGGGTCTCGACGGCCGCGAGCTTGTCGACCAGCGTCTGTGCCTGCGCCGCAGTCAGCGTGCCGGTCTGGTCGACGACCCGTCCGGCGAGCGCGGGCACCGGCAAAACGTCCTGCGCCCAGGTCGGCAGGGTCGCCCCGAGCGCAAGGACGATCCCGAGCGCCCAGCGCGCAACCGGCAGCGACCGGCTCGCCACCACGCTCACTTCGCCCCGGGCGCCGGCTTGTCGAAGTTGACCGAAGGCGGCACCGAGATCTCCGCCTCGTTCTGCACCGTGAACGTCGGCTTGACCTTGTAGCCCATCGCCATCGCAGTCAGATTGGTCGGAAAGCTGCGCGCCAGCACGTTGTATTGGGCGACGGTCGCGATGTAGCGGTTCCGCGCGACGGTGATGCGGTTCTCGGTGCCCTCGAGCGTGACGCGCAGGTCCTGGAACGCCTGGTTCGCCTTCAGCTGCGGATACTGCTCGGCGACGACCATCAGCCGGCTGAGCGCGCCGGTCAACTGGCCCTGCGCCTTCTGGAACTTGTCGAAGGCCTCCGGGTCGTTGACGAGCTCCGGCGTCGCCTGGATGCTCGTCGCGCGTGACCGTGCCTCGATCACCTTCGTCAGCGTGTCCTGCTCGAAACTCGCTTCGCCCTTGACCGTGGCGACGATGTTCGGGATCAGGTCGGCGCGTCGCTGGTACTGGTTCAGCACCTCGGCCCAGCCGCTCTTGACCTGCTCGTCCAGGCTCTGGAAATTGTTGTAGCCGCAGCCGGACAGGCCGAGCGAGGCCACCAGCACGAAAGCGGCCGCACGCAGACGTACACCGGCCAGGGACACACCGGGCCGAGACCGGGACGACGATCGAATCATGGAAGCGCTCCTGGAGAAGGGTCCGACTCTAACCGTCGCTGTCGGCGCGGCGCCTGCCGCCGGCTTGCGCTACGCTCGGCAGCATGAACGCTGACGCCCTGCTGACCCTCGACGGCCCGGCGACGCCCGAGGTCCCGCTGCTCCTCGATTCGCCGCATTCCGGCCAGGAGTTCCCCGCCGACATGCGGGCCGCCGTGAGCGAATTCGATCTGCGCGACGGCGAGGACTGTTTCGTCGACGAGCTCTATCGGCCGGTGACCGAGCGCGGCGTCTTCCTGCTCGCCGCGCGCTGGCCGCGCACCTACCTCGACCCGAACCGCCACGCCTGCGACATCGACCTCGACCTGCTCGAAGGCGGCCACTGGCCCGGGCCGCTGGTGCCGAGCGGCAAGGCGGCGATCGGCAAGTCGCTCCTCTGGCGCACGCTCGACGACGGCCGGCCGATCTACGACCGGAAGCTCGGCGTCGCCGAAGTCGAGTCGCGCATCGACCGCTGCCACACGCCCTACCACCGCACGCTCACCCAGTGGATCGACGCGACCCACGCCCGCTTCGGCGCGAGCTACCACCTCAACTGCCACTCGATGAACGCCGTCGCCGGCGTGCAGGGCGAAGGCGGCACCGGCAGCAGCCGGGCCGACATCGTCCTCGGCGACCGCGACGGCACGACCTGCGCCCCCGGTTTCACGGCGTTCGTCCGCGACTTCCTGAGCGACCTCGGCTACGCGGTGAAGGTCAACGACCCGTACAAGGGCGTCGAGCTGGTGCGCGCGTACTCGAACCCGCTGCAGCGCCGCCACAGCCTGCAGCTCGAACTGAACAAGCGGCTCTACATGGACGAATCGACGCAGACGAAGCACGCCGGCTTCGAGCGGCTGCAAGGTCATCTGCAGCAGCTGGTCGACGCGCTGCTCGACTACGTGGTGCACGAGATCCGGCGCGGCTGACGGTGCGCCCGGCTGCGACGGAGGGGTTGCGCGAACTCACGCGCCGGTTCGCGGCCGAGGGCCGGCTCGAACGGATCCTGCTGCGCCCGGCGCGCGACGTGCCGATGCGGTCGGTCGACGCCGCCGAGGCCGTCGCCGGCAGCGGCCTCGAGGGCGACCGTGCCGCCCGGCGGTCGACCGGCGGCAAGCGCCAGGTCACGCTGCTGCAAGCCGAGCACCTGCCGGTGATCGCCGCGTTGACCGGCCGCACGGCGCTCCCGGCCGAGTTGCTGCGGCGCAATCTTGTCGTTCGCGGCCTCAATCTGCTGGCGGCGAAGGCGCTCTTTCGGGATCAGCCGCTGGTGCTGCGGGTCGGCGGCGAGGTCGTCCT
This sequence comes from uncultured Acetobacteraceae bacterium, assembly GCA_964657785.1. Lineage (GTDB taxonomy): Bacteria > Pseudomonadota > Gammaproteobacteria > Burkholderiales > Burkholderiaceae_C > LMDS01. The sequence goes on along the minus strand of CAZZWY010000141.1, from coordinate 2,939 downwards.
CGAAGTGACCGGCCCGTGCGAGCCCTGTTCACGCATGGAGGCGGCCCTCGGCGAAGGCGGCTACAACGCGATGCGCGGCCACGGCGGGGTGACGGCGCGGGTGATCGTGAGCGGATCGATCCGGATCGGCGACGCCGTGCGTGGCGACCTCGGGTGAGACGCTTCGCCGGTCACTCGGTCGGCAGGAAGCCTTCGATCGACAGATAGCGCTCGCCGGTGTCGTAGTTGAAGCCGAGCACGGTCGAGCCTTCGGCGAGGCTGGGCAGCTTCTGCGCGATCGCCGCGAGCGTTGCGCCCGACGAAATGCCGACCAGCATGCCTTCCTCGCGCGCCGAGCGCCGCGCCATCTCGCGCGCCGCCTCGGCCTCGACCTGGATCACGCCGTCGAGCAGCTCGCGGTGCAGGTTCGCCGGCACGAAACCGGCGCCGATGCCCTGGATCGGGTGCGGGCTGGGGGGGCCGCCGCTGATGACCGGCGAGGCCGACGGCTCCACCGCGAAGACCTGCAGTTTCGGCCACATCGCTTTCAGCACCTGGGCGCAGCCGGTCAGGTGGCCGCCGGTGCCGACGCCGGTGATCAGCGCGTCGACGCCGCTCGGGAAGTCGGCCGCGATCTCCTGCGCCGTGGTGCGCACATGGATGTCGATGTTGGCCGGGTTCTCGAACTGCTGCGGCATCCAGCTCCCGGGCGTCTGGGCGACGAGTTCGAGGGCGCGGGCGATCGAGCCCTTCATGCCCTTGTCGCGCGGGGTGAGCTCGAAACGCGCCCCGTAGGCGAGCATGAGGCGGCGGCGCTCGACGCTCATGCTGTCGGGCATCACGAGGACGAGCTTGTAGCCCTTGACCGCCGCGACCATCGCCAGGCCGACGCCGGTGTTGCCCGAGGTCGGCTCGATGATGGTGCCGCCGGGCATCAGCGCCCCCGAGGCTTCCGCGGCTTCGACCATCGCCACCGCGATCCGGTCCTTGATCGAGCCGCCCGGGTTGGCGCGTTCGCTCTTGACGTAGACGTTGTGCTTCTGCCCGAACAACCGGTTGATCCGGACGTGCGGCGTGTTGCCGACGGTGTGCAGGATGTCGTGAGCGAGCATGGCGTGCCCTCCGGGATTCGAAGTTCAATTATGGACGGCACGGCTCGGTCGGGGGTCTCGCTTTGCGACAATCGGCCATGCACGCACCCCTCCAGAACGACAGCTTCCTGCGCGCCTGCCTGCGCCAGCAGACTGACCACACGCCCGTCTGGCTGATGCGCCAGGCCGGGCGGTACCTGCCCGAGTACCGGGCAACGCGGGCCCGCGCCGGCAGTTTCATGGGCCTCGCGACCAGCCCCGACTTCGCCACCGAAGTCACCTTGCAGCCGCTCGACCGCTATGCGCTCGACGCCGCGATCCTCTTCAGCGACATCCTCACCGTGCCCGACGCGATGGGGCTCGGCCTCTCGTTCGCGCTCGGCGAAGGCCCGAGGTTCGCGAGCCCGGTGCGCGACGAAGCGGCCGTCGCGAAGCTCGAAGTACCCGACATGGCACGGCTTCGCTACGTGTTCGACGCCGTCGCCTCGATCCGGCGCGCGCTCGCGGGTCGGGTGCCGCTGATCGGCTTTTCGGGCAGCCCCTGGACGCTCGCCTGCTACATGGTCGAGGGGGCGGGCTCCGACGACTACCGGCTGGTCAAGACGATGCTCTACGGTCGTCCCGACCTGATGCACCGGATCCTCGAGATCAACGCCGACGCGGTCGCGCTCTACCTCAACGCCCAGATCGAGGCCGGCGCCCAGGCCGTCATGATCTTCGACAGCTGGGGCGGGGTTCTCGCCGACGGCGCCTTCCAGCGCTTCAGCCTCGCCTACACCGAGCGGGTGCTGCGGCAGCTGAAGCGCGAGCACGACGGCGCGCGAATTCCCCACCTCGTCTTCACCAAGGGCGGCGGCCTCTGGCTGGAGGCGATCGCCGATCTCGGCGCCGACGTCGTCGGCCTCGACTGGACCGTCGACCTCCGGGCGGCGCGCGAACGCGTCGGCGATCGCGTCGCGCTGCAGGGCAACATCGACCCGAACGTGCTGTTCGCGCCGCCCGACCGCATCCGCGAGGAGGTCACGCACACCCTCGAGCGCTTCGGCGCGCCGCAGCGTGCCGACGGGCGGGTCGACGGGCACATCTTCAACCTCGGCCACGGCATTAGCCAGCACACGCCGCCCGAGCATGTGTCGGTGCTGGTCGACACGGTGCACGAGGTATCGCGCCGGCTGCGCCGCCCGGGCGCCTCAAAACCGACGTGATTTGTGCGGTGCGACTTGACTTATCCCCAAAAGCGGCACCTTCCCGCGCAAGGGAAATTCACCCGCACAGTCCGCAGAACAATTTGTTACACACTGCTAAGTCGTTGATTTCATTACCCCCGTCGTCCTGCACCCAAACCGGGCAATCTGGTGCAACCCCAGGCGGATCAAGCGTTTAGCGCTCCCGACCAGCAGTTGCCCACAAAGTTATCCACAGAAGAAGTGGACGAGTGCAGAAACAACCGACAAATCATCGACTTAGCGGCAGATCATGAGACGGGCCACAGCTTGTTCGGCTAACTGGTGATCTTGACGCCTTCGCCGGATCTGATCCGGATTCCGGTGGTGGTCGACGCTCCGCAGCATGCGGGCCTCGCCGCCACGCTCGACTACACCAGTGCCGTGCCGCTCGTGCCGGGCACCCTCGTGCGCGTGCCGCTCGGCCGCCGCGAGGTGCCCGGGCTCGTCTGGACCCGCGCCACCGGCACCGTCGACACGGCGGCACCCGACGCGTTGCGGCCGATCGGCGAGGCGCTGACGGCGCTTTCGCCGCTCGGCTCGGCGTGGTGCGAGCTCATCGATTTCGCCGCGGCCTACTACCAGCGAAGCCTCGGCGAGGTCGCGTTGTCGGTGCTGCCGCCGGAGTTGCGCAAGCAGGGCGGCG
>CAZZWY010000140.1:0-8767 GCA_964657785.1 uncultured Acetobacteraceae bacterium | reverse complement strand
GGTCATCGCCTCGACGCCGGCCTTGGTGGCTGCATAGACGCCGTAGGTCTCCAGCTTCAGGCCGACCACGCTGCTGGACAGGTTGATGATGCGGCCGCCGTTGCGCAGATGTCGCGCGGCCAGGCGCAGGGTGTTGAACGTGCCCTTCAGGTTGATCGCAACCTGGCTGTCAAACAGCGCGTCGTCGCTGTCCGCCAGCGGCGACAACTTCATGATGCCGGCGTTATTGACCAGCACGTCGATGCCGCCGAAGGTGGTGTTGGCCGCGTCGAACATGCGGGCCACGGCTGCCGTATCGCTGACGTCGGCCTGCGACGTGATGGCGTGGCCACCGGCCTGCCCTATTCGGTCGGCCAGGGCTTGCGCTTCGATGGCGCTGCCAGCGTAGTTGATGACGACGTTGAAGCCGTCGCGGCCGAGCCGCTCGGCGATGGCGGCACCGATGCCACGCGAGGCGCCGGTGACGATGGCCACGGGGCGGGAGGACGATGTTTGAGTGTTCATGACGATCTCTGAGTTGACTGCCGAATTGGCATGAGCTCACTGTATTGGATCGGAGCGTACAAATAATCTGGTATTTTTCGTCATCACCATCCGGCGGTAGCGAACAATGGATCGATTCGACGCCATGCGTGTCTTCGTGCGAATCGTCGAGCGGCGCAGCTTCAGCCGCGCCGCGGAAGACCTGAAGCTGTCGCGAACGACGGCCACCGATGCCGTCAAGTTGCTCGAGGCGCGCCTGGGCGCGCATCTGTTGCAACGAACCACTCGCCAAGTGGCTCCGACGTTGGAAGGCGAAGCCTTCTATGCCCGTTGCCTGAGCCTGATCGCCGACCTGGAGGACGCCGAGGGCGCGTTCCGTGACGTGACACCGCGCGGCCTGCTGCGCATCGACATGCACGGCACGATGGCGTGCCGCCTGCTGTTTCCGCGGCTGGGCGAATTCCTGTCCAGGTATCCCCACATCGAGCTCGACGTGAGCGAGGGCGACCGCTACGTCGATCTCGTGCGCGAAGGCCTGGACTGCGCGGTACGCGTGGGCGAATTGCGCGACAGCGACCTGATCGCGCGCCCCTTGATGATGCTGGCCGAAGCCACCGCCGCATCGCCCGCTTATTGCGAGCGGCACAACATGCCGATCGATCCCGACGCTCTGGCGGCGGGCCACCGGATGGTGGGCTTCAAATCGAGCAACATCGGCGCGCTGTTGCCGCTCGAATTTCAGCAGGACGGCGATGTCCGCCACGTCAGCTTGCCCACGACTGTGTGCGTGAGCGGCGCCGAGTCCTACCTCGGGGCCGGCCTCGCCGGCCTGGGCATCATCCAGTCACCGGCCTACCACCTGGAAAGCCACTTCGCCGACGGCAGCCTGCTGCCATTGCTCGCCGCCTTTCCGCCGTCGGCACGCCCGGTCAACATCGTCTATCCGCGCACCCGTCTGCCCTCGCGGCGTCTGCGGGCGTTCATAGACTGGGCCACTGACGCGTTCGGAAGGTCAATGCCGGCCTCCCTGACTGCGAGTTGATTGCGCGGGCCCTGCCATGACAAGGGATCGTTGAGCCCCGCCCGGAGGGTAGCAGCCTGAGCGAGCCTATCGGCGGGACCGGGCGGCCAGAAACGGTTCCGTTGCAGCCTGCCTCGTCGGCTGAGAATCTGTGAAGCAAACGCCTGACGCCATGTTTGTTCGGCCGGGACGGGGGCGATCGGACCTTTGGCCTGCCGGTCAGTGCGCGAAGGCGATCTTCAGCGAGGTCATGCGCATGAGGTTGTGCGCGAGGGCATGCCAGAGCAGCACGGCTCGGGCCTTGAGCAGCCCTCGAACGCTCTCGGAGGCAGGCGCAGCCCTCTTCTTCGGCGAGCGGCTCTTCTCGTTCTCCGCCATCGCCGAGAACGCCTGCGTCAGCCGCGCTTGGCGCTCGCGCGCGGCGCGCTCGAGCGCCGCCTGCTTGCGCCGCGTGCTGGCTGCGGCATCGGCGTCGAGTTCGGACTTCAGCGCCTCAACCTGGGTCTGCGCCTGGGCCAACAGTTGCGCGGGCCGCCCATGGCGACGAAAGCTCGCGGCCTTGGAAGACGCACGTACCCGCAGGCCGTCCTGCGCCACGACGTTGAGCGTTACGAGCTTCCTGTCGAGCAGCGAGGCGATGCTGCGCGTGAGCTGCCGGTCCAACCACGCTTCGTTCTCGGTGCGAAAGTCCGCCAGCGTGTGGTAGCTGACTCCGACGCCGCCGCAAAGCCACCGATAGGCGCTGTCACGCTCGCAGAGGCGATCGACCTCGCGTGCCGAGCCGACGCCGTCCACCGTCGCCCGAAGCCATAGCGCCACGAGGATCGCGGAATCGATCGCCGGACGGCCGACACCGCCCTCGACGGCCTTGATCCGGGCGTAGAGCGGCGCGAGCCCCAGCGTCTGCACGAACGCCCAGACGGTGCGCGCAGCATGATCCGGCGTTCAGCAGCGAGTCAAGGTCGCACGCGCGAAGCTCGATCTGGTTGCGCTGCGCGCTCAGCACGCGCGCGGTCGCGACGCCGGCTTCCTTGGCGCTCGCCGCCACAGCCACCGCGGGGGTCGGCAACTCACGTTCGTCGAACAACGCCCGGCCGCGTTGTTCAGGTCCGGTCGCATCAGCTTCGCTGCTCATGCAGCGTTCAACGCTGGCGCCGGGTTATTGGTTCACACCTTCACTCGGAGCCGCGCCGGTCGTGCGATCAATGAAAACGCCCAGCCTCTGAGCCGGGCGCAGCGGGCCGCTATCCTCCACGGGATGCGCCTGCGCTCGCCCCTGCCTCCGCTTGCGGACCTCTCCGTCTCGGCGGCGACGGCCGGCGCCGTCGCGGTGCTGGTCGGCTTCACCAGTTCGATCGCGATCGTGTTCCAGGCAGCGACCGCGCTCGGCGCGACCCCCGCCCAGATCAGCTCGTGGATGTGGGCGCTCGGCCTCGGGATGGGCTTGTGCTCGCTCGTGCCCTCGCTCTGGCTACGCAAGCCCGTGATGATTGCGTGGAGCACCCCGGGTGCCGCCGTGCTGGCGACGGCGGGTGCGGCGGGTGGCTTCGGCATGGCCGAGGCGACCGGCGCGTTCATCGTCTCCGGCGCACTGATCCTGGTGTTCGGCGCCACCGGCTGGTTCGAGAAGCTGCTCGACCGCATCCCGCTGCCGATCGCGAGCGCGCTGCTGGCCGGCGTGCTGGCGCGCTTCGGGCTCGATGCGTTCGTCGCGCTGCGCTCGTCCTTCGGGCTCGTCATGCTGATGCTGGCCGCCTACCTGGCCGGTCGGCGGTTCTGGCCGCGCTTCGCGGTGCCGGGCGTGCTCGTTGGCGGCGTCGCCTTTGCCGCGCTCCAGGGCCGGCTGGTGCTGGCCGGCGTGCAGTGGCACCTGACCGTGCCGGTGCTGACCTGGCCCGAATTCAGCGTCCGTGGCACGGTGAGTCTGGCGCTGCCGCTTTTCGTCGTGACGATGGCGTCGCAGAACCTCCCGGGCGTCGCGGCGATCCGGGCGGCCGGCTATTCGATGCCGATCTCGCGGCTGGTCTCGTTGACCGGTCTCGCCACCCTGGTGCTGGCGCCATTCGGTGGCTATGCGCTCAACCTGTCGGCGATCACCGCGTCGATCTGCATGGGCCGCGAAGCGCATCCGGACCCGGCGCGGCGCTACATGGCCGCGGCGGTATGCGGGGTGCTGTACTGCGTCATCGGGTGCTTCGGCGCCGCGGTCACGGGGCTCCTGACGGCCTTTCCCCACGAGCTCGTCGTCGCCATCGCCGGCTTCGCGCTGCTCGGCAGCATCGGCGGCGGCCTGGCGGTCGCACTCGGCGACGAGCGGCATCGCGAGGCGGCGCTGATCACCTTCCTCGTCACGCTCAGCGGTGTCAGCCTCGCCGGGGTCGGATCGGCGTTCTGGGGTGTCGTCTTCGGCGGCGGCGCGCATTTTGTGCAACAGTGGCGACCCCGCCCGGTCGAGTCCCGCCCATGAAACTGCTCTTCATCGCCGACCCGCTGGAAAGCTTCAAGATCTACAAGGATTCCACCTTCGCGATGATGCGCGAGGCGGCGGCGCGCGGTCATGAGCTGCTGGCGTGCGAACCCCAGGACGTGACCTGGGAACGCGGTGGCCGGGTGCGCGCGCCCGTGCGACCGTTCGAGCTCACCGGCGACCCGCGCGACTGGTTTGTCCAGACGTCGGATGGGCCGATGAACGTCGTGCTCGCCGAGCTCGGCGCCGTCGTGATGCGCAAGGATCCGCCGTTCGACAACGAGTACTTCTACGCGACGCACCTGCTCGGTCAGGCGGAGCGCGAGGGCGCGCGCGTCTTCAACCGGCCGGCGGCGCTGCGCGACCATCCGGAGAAGCTCGCGATCCTCGAATTTCCGCAGTTCATCGCCCCGACGCTCGTGACGCGCAGCGAGGCCGAGATCAAGCGCTTCCACGCCGAGCACCGCGACATCATCCTGAAGCCCCTCGACGGCATGGGCGGGATGGGCATCTTCCGCGTCGGCCCCGATGGCCTCAACCTCGGCAGCATCACCGAGACGCTCAACCGCGGCGGCGCGCAAAGCGTGATGGTGCAGCGTTACCTCACCGAGATCGTCAAGGGCGACAAGCGCATTCTGGTGATCGACGGCCAACCGGTGCCGCACTCCCTCGCCCGGATCCCGCAGGGCAGCGAGATCCGCGGCAACCTGGCGGTCGGCGGCAAGGGCGTCGCCCAGCCGCTGAGCCCGCGGGACCGCGAGATCGCCGAAGCGGTCGGCCCGGTCGTCGCGGCGCGCGGCCTGATGCTGGTCGGCCTCGACGTGATCGGTGACTGCCTGACCGAGATCAACTGCACGAGCCCGACCGGCTTTCAGGAGATCACGCAGCAGACGGGATTCGACGTGGCCCAGGCCTTCGTCGATGCGCTGGAGCGCCTCAGCGCTTGACCCTCCATCGGCGCGCGGTCGCGCCAGGTTCGCCGCAACGGCGTTGCCATCGATAATCCGTATTTTCCCGAAGCCTCGCGTGTGACGCGCGCAGGCCGCTGCGTGATTTCATGGCCCTGCTCTCCCTCACCAACGCCCATCTCGCTTTCGGCCACGTCGCGCTGCTCGACGGTGCCGGATTCTCGCTCGATGCCGGCGAGCGCCTCGGGCTGATCGGCCGCAACGGCGCCGGCAAGTCGTCGATGCTCAAGATCATCGCCGGGCTCGAGAAGCTCGACGACGGCTTGTTGCAGATGACCCAGGGGGTGCGCATCTGCTACGTGCCGCAGGAGCCGTCGTTCGAACCCGGTCACACCGTGTTCGAGGCGGTCGCCGAAGGCGTGGCCGAGGCGCGTGCGGTGCGCCAGGCGTACGAGGAGCATGCCGATGGGGTCGATCTCGACGCCCTGCAGACGCGCATCGAGGCGCTCGACGCCTGGACCTGGGAGCAGCGCGTCGAGACGACGCTCGCGCAACTGCATCTCGACGGATCGCGGGACATCGGCCAGCTGTCGGGCGGCATGAAAAAGCGCGTCGCGCTGGCCCAGGCGCTGGTCGCGGTGCCGGAGGTGCTGCTGCTCGACGAGCCGACCAACCACCTCGATCTCGACTCGATCGCCTGGCTCGAGGACCTGCTGCGCTCGTTCCGCGGCAGCGTGATGCTGATCACCCACGACCGCGCGTTCCTCGACGCCGTCGCGACCCGCATCGTCGAGCTCGACCGCGGCATCCTCCGCAGCTACCCCGGCAATTTCACCGCCTACGAGCGGATGAAGGAGGAGCAGCTCGCGTCGGACGCGCTTGCCAATGCGCGTGCCGACAAGCTGCTGGCACAGGAGGAGGTCTGGATCCGCAAGGGCGTCGAGGCGCGCCGCACCCGCAGCGTCGCGCGCATCCAGCGGCTCGAGGCGCTGCGGGCGCAGCGGCAAAAGCGCCGTGATTCGCTCGGCCAGGTGCGGCTCGACATCGACTCGGGCGCGCCGAGCGGCAAAATAGTCGCCGAGCTGAAGGACGTGTCGCTGCGCTTCGACGACGGTGACGCGAGCAAGGTTATCGTGCAGGACTTCAGCGCGACGATCCTGCGCGGCGACAAGGTCGGCCTGATCGGCCCGAACGGCGCCGGCAAGACGACGCTGCTGAAGCTCGTGCTCGGCGATCTGCAGCCGCAGGGCGGCAGCGTCCGCCAGGGCACCAAGCTCGAGGTGGCCTACTTCGATCAGATGCGCAGCACGCTCGATCTCGACGCGACGCTCGCCGACACGATCAGCCCCGGCAGCGAATGGGTCGAATTCAACGGGCAGAAGAAGCACGTCATGAGTTATCTCAACGACTTCCTGTTCTCGCCCGAACGCGCGAACTCACCGGTGCGCACGCTGTCGGGGGGCGAGCGCAACCGTGTCCTGCTGGCTCGCCTCTTCGCCCTGCCGGCCAACGTGCTGGTGCTCGACGAGCCGACCAACGACCTCGACATCGACACGCTCGAGCTGCTCGAAGAGCTGCTTCAAAGCTATGCCGGCACGGTGTTTCTGGTCAGTCACGACCGGCGCTTTCTCGACAACGTCGTCACCAGCACGATCGTCTGGGAGGGCGACGAGTCGCCGGGCCGCTGGCGCGAGTACGAAGGCGGCTACGAGGACTGGAAGACGCAGCGCGACCGCGCCCGCCGGCTGCGCGAGCAGGCCGCGCGCGCCGCGACGCCGCCCCGCGCTTCGGCTCCACCCCCGCCGGCCAAGGCGCCGCCGGTGGTCAAGGCCAGGAAGCTCAGCTACAAGGAGCAGCGCGAATTCGACGAACTGCCGTCGAAGATCGAAGCGCTCGAGGCGGAGCAGCGCCAGATCGGCGCTTTCCTCGCGCAGCCCGACGCCTACGCTGCGTCCCCGGACAAAGCGACGCAGGCGCAGGCACGACATGCGCGGATCGACGACGAACTGCTGGCGGCAATGGAGCGCTGGGAGACGCTCGGTTCGCGCTGAAGCGGCGCGGACAGTGGGGGCTCAGTGCCCGCCGAACCAGCTCTCGCGAAGCGCGTCGGGGTGCGAGCGGCTCACCATCAGTGCCGACTGCAGGTAGAGCGCGTTCAGGAGCCGTGTGGCGCGCTCGCGGTTGAACGCGGGCCAGGAGGCGATTTCGCTCAGGTTCGCGGTCTGGCGACGCAGGCGTTCGATCGTCGCCCTGAGCGCGCCGCTGGCCGGCAGGGTCCTGAGATCGAGCGCCGGCGTCACCCGATAGACCGCCGGCCCCACGATTTCCGGGAGCAAGGCGCGCCGCGCGCCGCGCATGGCGAGTTCCCAGAGCAGCGGGTTGAGCGGGTGATAGCAGCGCGCATCGCCGACCAGCGATCGCTCCGGGTCGTCGGGCGGGCGCAGCAGGGCCGGTTCGACCAGCATCACGCGCAGCTGCGCCAGGGGGCGCTCGACGAGGGCGGCGACGTCGATCGGGCAATGCATCAGGCGCTCGAGCGGGAACACCGTGATCGGGACGACCTTGTCGCCGCACTCCAGGTGCAGGGTGGTCCGCTTCGAGTGCCGCAGGCAGGCCGCGATGACCTCGATCGTCTCGGTGCCGTTGCCGTCGAGATCGAAGCGCATCAGGTCGGCCTGCAACGAGGGGCTGAGCGCGGAGAGCTTGCTCGACCCGGCGGAGGGGGCGCCGCCGCGTTCGAGATCCTCGAGGTAATGGCGGAATGCGCTCGCGCTGAGCAGCTCCGGCTCACCGAAAGGAATCGTCGAATCGAAGAGTTCGCCGTTCATGCAGCGTGCATTCTGCCCGCAAGGCCTGGCTGCGGATACACCTCGATACGAGTGGGCCGCCTGGCGGACCGACCCGTCGACACGGCGTCATGGCACCGCCCCGGGCCCGTCAGCGCCCGGCCCGCGCCGCGGAAAGGTCGCGCCAGAAGGCGGCATCCTGCGAAGTGGCGAAGTTGATGCGCATCAAGGTCGTCGGCCGCGGAGTGGCCTGGAAAAGCGCGCCCGGCGCGATCAGCCAGTCGTCGAGCAGAAGCTGTGCCAGGCGCTCGGTGTCCATGCCGACGTCGACCCAGCCGAACAGGCCTCGCGGCGGCGCGGCGAAGCGGCAGCCGTGCGACTCGGCGAGGCGCACGGCGCGCTCGCGCGCGGCGGCAAGCTTGGCGACCACCCGTTCGGTGTGGCGCCTCAGCAGCCCCTGCTCGAGGCAGTGGGCGAGGGCCGATTCGGTGACGCCGGGGGTCGTCAAGGTCGACAGCAGCTTGGTGTCGACGAAACGTTCCACGAGCGACACCGGCGCGGCGAGGAAGCCGACGCGCCAGTTCGGCACGAGGATCTTCGAGAAGCCCGAGATGTAGATCGTGCGCTCGAGCGAATCGAGCGCCGCCATTCGCGGCAGGTGCGCAGGCGCCAGATGCGCGTAGGTGTCGTCTTCGACCACGTGCAGGTCGTGGCTCTGCGCGAGCTGCAGCACGCGGTGCGCGGCCTGCAGCGACAGCGAGGCGCCGGTCGGGTTGTGCAGCACCGAGACCGTGATGTAGAGACGCGGCCGCTGCTGCGGCTTTTGTGCCTCGATCAGCCGTTGCATCGCTGCCAGGTCCGGGCCGTCCGGGCCTCGCGGCACCGGCAGCACGCGCATGCCCATGGCGGCGAGCCGTGCATATTCGACCGACCAGCCCGGCTCGTCGACGAGGACGCTGTCGCCCGGCCGCAGCAATGTCCGGGTGACGATGTCGAGCGCATGCGTGGCCCCGATGGTCGTGACGATCTGATCCGGCGAGGCGACGACGCCGAAGTCGGCGAGCTTCGCGGTGCCCGCCGGCGAGCACAAGATGTTGTCGGG
>CAZZWY010000139.1:0-8854 GCA_964657785.1 uncultured Acetobacteraceae bacterium | reverse complement strand
CGAACCCGGCACCGGCGCGCCGGACGAACCGGCCGGGTTGCTGCAGGACGTGCCCGTCCCGACGCCAGACGGCAGATTCTCGGCCCACACCGATACCGCGCCCCCCGCCGAGTCTTCGGTCGACCCCGCGACACAACAGCGACCGGCGTCGCTGCGCGCGTTGTTCATCGCCTTCACGGCGCTCGCGCTGCAGGGCTTCGGCGGGGTGCTGCCGGTCGCGCAGCGCGAGCTGGTCGAGCGCCATGGCTGGCTCACGCGCGAGCAGTTCGTCGAGATGCTCGCCGTGAGCCAGGTGTTGCCGGGGCCGAACGTGGTAAACCTGGCGTTGATGTTCGGCGACCGCCAGTTCGGCCTGCGCGGAGCGCTGACGGCACTCGCCGGCATGCTCCTGGTGCCGCTGGCGGTGGTGCTCGCGCTCACGGCGCTCTACGGTCACTTCGCGAGCCTTGCGCCGGTGCGGGGCGCGCTCCGCGGCGTCGGCGCGGTGGCCGCCGGCCTCATCCTCTCGACCGGCCTGAAGCTGCTCGCGGCCTTGCGCCACAGCGCGCTCGGCTTGCGCACCGGCCTCGCCCTCGCGGCGCTGATGGCGCTCGCGAGCGCCGGGCTGCACTGGCCGCTGATCTGGCTGTTGGCGGGGCTCGGCACGATTTCCTGCAGTGTCGCGTGGCGCCGGCTCGGGCCATGATGCGGTCGTGCCGCGTCGTCGGGCGGTCGAACGTCCTGCCGAGGCCGCGATGACCGCCGTCGACTTCGGCGCGCTGTTCCTGCATTTCCTGCTGCTGAGCTTCCTGTCGGTCGGCGGCGCGATCACGACGGTGCCCGAGATGCACCGCTACCTCGTCGTCGAGCGGCACTGGCTCGGCGACACCCAGTTCACCACCTCGATCGCGATCGCCCAGGCCGCCCCGGGCCCGAACGTGCTCTTCGTCGCGGTGCTCGGCTGGAACGTCGCCGGCCCGGCCGGGACGCTCGCGACCATGGCCGGCATCCTCCTGCCGTCCACCTGCCTCTCGCTCGCGGCGACCCGCTGGGGCACGCGCCGGCGCGAGACGCGGGGCGTGCGCGCGTTCACGACGGGCATGACGCCGCTCACCCTCGGCCTGCTGTTGGCGACCGGCTGGGTGCTGGCCGAACCGTTCCTCCGCGAGCCCGCGCACCGGTTCGGCGCGATCGCCCTCATCGCCCTGACGGTGCTCACGATGACGCGCAGCAAGCTGAGCCCGATGTGGCTGGTGGCCATCGGCGCACTCGCCGGCAGTCTCGGCTGGGTGTAGCGCCGGTCCGCGGGCCGTGGCGCCCCGGACGCACGGCCTGCGCGGCGTCGCTCAGCGTGCCGTCGTCTGCCGCACCGCGCGTTCCCAGTTCGCCATGAGTTCGAGCGCTCGATCGCGCGGCAGCGTCGGATGGAACGTTCGCTCGGCGCGCCACTGATCGCGCAGTTCGTCGAGACCCGCGTAGACGCCGCAAGCCAGGCCGGCCAGGTACGCGGCGCCGAGCGCCGTGGTCTCGATCACCTTCGGACGAACCACCGGCAGACCGAGCAGATCGGCCTGGAACTGCATCAGCAGGTCGTTGACGCAGGCGCCCCCGTCGACCCGCAACTCGGTGACGCCGAGCACGCCGCTCGCCGCGGCTGGGTCGGAGGCGGCGGCATCGCGGCTCATCGCCTGCAGCAGCGCGGCGCTCTGGAACGCGATGCTCTCGAGCGCGGCGCGGGCGATGTGGGCGACGCCGCTGCCGCGCGTGAGCCCGACGATCGCCCCGCGCGCGTCGGCGTCCCAGTACGGCGCACCCAGCCCGGTGAACGCGGGCACGACCATCACGCCGCCACTGTCCGGCACGCTCTCGGCGAGCTGCTGCACCTCGCCGCTGCCCTGGATCGCCCGGAGGCCGTCGCGCAACCACTGCACGACGGCACCGCCGATGAAGACGCTGCCCTCGAGCGCGAATTCCGGCTGACTGCCGACCTGGGCCGCGCTGGTCGTGATCAGGCCGTTGGTCGACGGTTGAAAGCTGGCGCCGGTGTGCATCAGCATGAAGCAGCCGGTGCCGTAGGTGTTCTTCGCGAGGCCCGGCGTGAAGCAGGCCTGGCCGAAGAGCGCGCTCTGCTGGTCGCCGGCGACGCCGCCGATCGGGATCGCGCGACCGAAGAGCTCGGCCTGCGCCTGCCCGTAGACGTGGCTCGACGCGTGCACCTCGGGCAGCAGCGAGCGGGGCACCTCGAGGAGCGCGAGGAGTTCGTCGTCCCAGCGGTTGGTGTGCACGTCGAGCATCAGGGTGCGGGCCGCATTGCTGACGTCGGTGGCATGAACGCGCCCGCCGGTGAGCTGCCACAGCAGCCAGGCGTCGACCGTCCCGAACGCGAGTTCGCCACGCTCGGCGGCCGCACGAACGCCCGGCACGTGGTCGAGGATCCATTTCAGCTTCGTCCCGGAAAAGTAGGCATCCAGGATCAGGCCGGTCCGGGACTTGAAGAGCGGCTCGTGCCCCTGCTCGCGCAGCGCGACGCAGGTCGGCTCGGCGCGTCGGTCCTGCCAGACGATCGCGGGATGAACCGGCTTGCCGGTCGCGCGGTCCCAGACGAGCGTGGTCTCGCGCTGGTTCGTGATGCCGATCGCCGCGACGTCGGCGACCGCGACATCGGCCAGCGCGCCGGCGGTCGCGAGCGCCTCGCGCGCCGTGGTGAGCTGCCCGGCCCAGATCTCGTGCGGGTCGTGCTCCACCCACCCGGGCTGCGGATAGCTCTGCCGCAGTTCGCGCTGCGCCATCGAGACGATGTCGCCGTTCGCATCGAACACGATGCTGCGCGAGCTCGACGTGCCCTGGTCGAGCGCGAGGATGAAGGGAGGGGTCTTCGGAGAGCGGGGCTTCACGTCATGTCCTCGTCACGCAGGCTGCCGTTGGATCGTCGACTTTTGTCCATCGCTGGGAGCCTAAGCGAAGCTTCGCCAAAGCCGCTCGGGGCTTTCCATGCGACAACCCGGGTCGAACGGCGCTACAACCCCGAATCGAATCGACCTCGAAGATGCCTGCCTCGTTACCCCCCTCGTCTTCTGCACCGACCACGCCCGCCGGCGCCGCGGATGGCTTCGACGCGCTCGTCGTCGGCGGCGGGGTCAACGGCTGCGGCATCGCCCGCGACCTGGCGGGTCGCGGCGCACGCGTCCTGCTGTGCGAGCAAGACGATCTTGCGGCGCACACCTCGTCCGCATCCACCAAGCTGATCCACGGCGGGCTGCGCTACCTCGAGTACTGCGAGTTCTCGCTCGTGAGGAAGGCGCTCGCCGAGCGCGAGGTGCTGCTGCGCAGCGCCCCGCACATCATGTGGCCGCTGCGCTTCGTGATGCCGCACGACAGTGGCTCCGCCAGCGCGCGGCCGGCCTGGATCATCCGCCTCGGCCTCTTCCTCTACGACCACCTCGCCCGGCGCGAGGTGCTGCCGGCCTCGCGCACCATCGACCTGCGCACGCATCCTGCCGGACGGCCGCTGAAGCCGCTCTTCACCCGGGGATTCGTCTATTCCGACGGCTGGGTCGACGACGCGCGCCTGGTCGTGCTCAATGCGCTCGATGCCGCCGAGAAGGGCGCAACCGTGCTGACCCGCTGGCGCTGCGTCGACGCCGAGCGCGGGCCGTCGGCCTGGCGCATTCGCCTGCAAAGCGAACGCGGCGAGACGCGCGACGTCAGCGCCCGCGCGCTCGTCAACGCTGCCGGGCCGTGGGCCGCGCAGTTTCTCGACGGCCCGGCGCACCAGCCTTCTCCGACCTCGTTGCGGCTGGTCAAGGGCAGCCACCTCGTCGTGAGAAAACTCTTCGATCACGATCACGCCTACCTCTTCCAGAATTCCGACAAGCGCATCATCTTCGCGATTCCGTACGAGGCCGATTTCACGCTCATCGGCACGACCGACGTCGAGCACACCGGCGCGCCCGGCGACGCGCGCATCGACGCGGCCGAAACCGCCTACCTCTGCGAACAGGCGAGCCGCTACTTCGCACGGCCCGTGCGTCCGGCCGACGTCGTCTGGAGCTACTCGGGCGTGCGGCCACTGCTGGACGACGAATCCGGCGACCCGTCGGCCGTGACGCGCGACTACTCGCTCGATCTCGACCTGGCGCGCGCGCCGCTGCTCTCGATCTGGGGCGGCAAGATCACCACCTTCCGCAAGCTCGCCGAAGAGGCCGCCGACCTGCTCGCAGCGCCCCTCGGACTGCGCACCGGCCGCTGGACCCGCGGCGCGCCGCTGCCCGGCGGCGACCTGAGCGAGTGGATCGGCGCAGCGAATGCGCCCGACCGCGATTTCGCCCGCTTTCGCCAGGCGCTCGGCGAACGCTACCCTCGGCTGCCGCCGGCGCTCTGCGACCGCCTCGCCCGCGCGTACGGCGCGCGGGCGGCCGGGCTGATCGGCGACGGCACGCTCGGCGTGGAAGTGGCGCCGGGGCTGCACGAGGCCGAGCTGCGCTACCTCCACGACCACGAATGGGCGCGTTGCGGCGACGACGTGCTCTGGCGCCGCTCCAAGCTCGGACTCCACATGACGGCCGCCGAGCGCAAGGCCGTCGGCGCCTGGTGCCGGGATCACTGGCCGGACGCGACGCTCGTCGACCGATTGTCCGCGACCGAGGCGACAGGGCGCTGACGCCTGAGGGCATCACCGGGAACGCACCGTCGTCTACCGACCCGATTCCCGCAGCACACGTGGCAGCTGAGCCTCGGCGTTCACGGCGATTGATTCTCCGAGTCCGCCGGGCGAGGCGCCCGAACGAGATCCTCAACGCAACGTCGCAATTGCCCTGGATTGCAGGGCTTCTGCAGGCAGGCGTCATAGCCGGAGAAGCGTCGACGAATCACGTCCTCGGGCAACGACGTGTACATGACGATCGGAACGCACGCAGTTCGCCGGTCGGAGCGAAGAGCGAGCCGGACGTCAATGCCTTCCATGCCGGGCATCTGCGCATCGAGAATGATGACGTCGAAGTTTTCCCGCGCGACTGCGTCGAGCGCTGCACCGCCGCTGTCTACGCCTGAAACGCTGAAGCCGGCGAACTCAAGGATCGCGACCAGCAGATCTCGCGTCAAAGAAGAATCGTCCACCGCCAGAATTCTTCCCCGAAGGGCGCTGCCCTTTCTTGCACTCATCGCGGTCCCTGTCCGTGCAGCACCCGGCGTGAACGCCGCTCTCTCCTCACTATGACGCCGATCGCGTCATGCGTATGTGCGTCATCGCACATACGACGGAGATCCGTGCACAGCGGTGCGGGGGCGTTGCGAGCGTTCTACAGCCCCGCGGTGCCAGCACACGGCCCCATTCAAATCGAGCTTGTCCTTGTGTAAGATAAATTACATAACGATAGTACGGCGAGCCGCAGAGAAAGGGATCGGGCGCATGGCCAACATGAATATGATGAAGAGAAACCATTTGCTGGCGAGTCTGCCAGCCGATGATCTCGAGCGCCTGCGTCCGCATTTAAGCCCGGTGAAGTTCAAGCTCGGGGATGTGCTGTATGAATCCGGCGTTGCATTACGACACCTCTATCTTCCAACGTCGAGCGTGGTATCTCTGCTCTTCGTGACCGAATCCGGCGCATCGACGGAACTGGCGGTGACGGGGCGCGAGGGAGTGGTCGGCATCGGCCTCTTCATGGGTGGCGAATCGACGCCGAGCCGTGCCGTCGTACAGATCGCCGGCGATGCAATTCGCCTGCCGTTGACCGAAATGCAGCGGGAATTCAAACGGGGCGGAGCGTTCCAGTTGTCGTTGCTGCGCTTTACCCAGGCGCTGATCACGCAGATGTCGCAAACCGCCGTCTGCAACCGGCATCACAGCTTGGAACAGCAGTTGTGCCGCTGGTTGCTGCTGAGCCTCGACCGTGTCAACTCGACCGAATTGCGGATGACCCAGCAGCTCATCGCCGACATGCTGGGGGTGCGCCGCGAAGGCGTCACCATTGCCGCGGCGAAACTGCAGGAATGGGGATGCATTCGCTACACGCGCGGGCTCATCAAGATCACGGACCGGTACGGTCTGCAGCAGCGAGTTTGCGAATGCTATTCTGTCGTGAACCGGGAGTATGGACGGCTCCTGGATGAAACCGTTCATCCCCGGTTAATCGATTCGGATCCATGATCACGCACCGGCCCCCCGCCGGTTACTTCGGACAGTCCACACGCGTAAGAGCCGCTGCCTCTTGCCCTGAGCAAGGATTTAACAGGCGGAAGGCAGGGATGCGCGAAATTCGATTCAAACAGAAAGGCAATCTGCTTTTGCGGCGCCTCCCGGCCAGCGAGCACCCCCTGATCGCTTCAGTCGCCGAAAGGGTGGATCTCCACGCCAGGTAAATCAGTGGCGCAGGGTCGCGGCGACGGCGATCGCATCGCCGTCCGGGCGTTCCGGGAGGTCCTCGGCCAATGTTCTGGCCTGCGGTCGTCGCGGTTCGTGCATGTCCAGGCGGTCGCGACGCAAATGTCGCGGAACGCCGCCTGCAATGCGGTTCACTCCGCGCTCGCCCGCGTGGCGCGGTGGATGCTGGATGTCGGGGAAGGATCGCCCGACCCGCAGTTCGGCGCCACGCAGGAAGCCATCGCGACGGCGCTCGGGCTGCAACGCCCTGCCGTGAACAACGCCGCCTCCGCCTTGCGGCGCGAGGGACACATCGGCTATTTGCGCGTGAAGGTCAGCATTCTCGATCCAGAAGGCCTCTGCGCCATCGCCAGCAACTGTTCGATCAGTAGCAGTTGAAAGCCGACGTCGGTCTCAGCGCGCCCTGCGCGTGCTTCCGCCGACGGTGCGGGGCCCCGAAGTGTCTTCAGCCGAGCGCGCGTTCGACCAGCGTCGGCAGCCCGGCGACATCACGCAAGACGGCGTCGGGCAGCTGACTCCAGACCTTGCGGTCGCCTGCATCGGCCAGACCGAGGACGTCGGCGCCGCCACGGCCGTCGCCGCGAATGACCAGGCCGAGCGGAACCGCGGGCGCCGAGTCGGGTTCGTCCATCACGACCAGCGTGCCGCCGATCGACGACGCGAGCACGATCACCGACCGCTCGCCACCGAGCCGCGCCAACACCGACAGGCCCTCCCCTCGCGCCGCGATCTCGATGCGCGCGACGGTCTCGTCGACGTCGTAGCGGCTGTGCTTCAACATCCGGATGCCGCCGGACGACGTCCCGAGGCTCGATTCGCGCAGCGGAATCAAGGCCGCCATCACCACGGCCAGACTGCCGGTCATCCAGAGCCGGAACGGCGACCGGAGGCCGGCCGGCCCGACGACGACCGAGCGCGGATCGAAACGGCGGCCGATTGCAAAGGTGTTCATGCGGGCAGTCTCCGGGATGGCGGTGACAGCGACAAGACAAGGAGGGTAAACCGGCCGTAAAGACTTGACCGGCGGGGTTTGTCCCGGGGCGAAGTACCCAGCCGCGCACCCCCGAGCGCACCCCCCGCGCGCCCGAAATCGGCGGCCTACTTGGTCCCGAAAATCTTGTCGCCCGCGTCGCCGAGCCCCGGGATGATGTAGCCCACCTCGTTGAGATGGCTGTCGATCGCCGCGGTCCAGCAGCGCACGTCGGGGTGCGCCTTGTCGAGCGCGGCGACGCCCTCCGGCGCGGCCACGAGGACGAGCGCGCGAATGTCGTGACAGCCGCGCTTCTTCAACAGGTCCACCGTCGCGATCATCGAGCCGGCCGTCGCGAGCATCGGGTCGATGATGAGCGCGGTGCGGGCGTCGAGCTGGCCGACGAACTTCTCGAAGTAGTTTTCCGGCTGCAGGGTCTCGTGGTTGCGGGAGAGGCCGACCACGCTCACCTTCGCGCTCGGAATCATGTCGAGCACGCCGTCGAGCATGCCGAGGCCGGCCCGCAGGATCGGCACGACGGTCACCTTCTTGCCGCTGATCTGCTCGACCTCGGCCGGTCCGCTCCAGCACTGCACCGTGACCTTCTCGAGCGGGAAGTCGGCGGTCGCCTCGTACGCGAGCAGGCGCGCGAGCTCGTTGGTCAGCTCGCGGAATTTCTTCGTCGAGATGTCGTCGGCGCGCAGCAGGCCGACCTTGTGCTTGACGAGCGGGTGGGTGACGTCGATGACCGGCATGGCGGCTCCTTCAGTTCGGATGGGCGTGGCGGCGCTGGCGCACCGCCTCGTACAGGCAGACGCCGCTCGCGACCGAAACGTTCAGGCTCTCGACCGCACCGGCCATCGGCAGGCGCACCGACACGTCGCAGGTCTTGCCGGTGAGCTGGCGCATGCCGCTGCCTTCGGCGCCGAGGACGATCGCGACCGGGCCGGTGAGGTCGAGGTCGTAGAGCGACCCCGACGCATCGCCCGACGTGCCGATCACGCGGATGTCGCGTTCCTTCAGCTCGTTCAAGGTGCGGGCGAGGTTGGTCACCATGAAGTAGGGGACGGTGTCGGCCGCGCCGCTCGCGACCTTCGCGACGGTCGCGTTGATGCCGACCGCATGGTCCTTCGGCGCGATCACCGCATGCACGCCGGCGCCGTCGGCCACCCGCAGGCAGGCGCCGAGGTTGTGCGGGTCGGTGATGCCGTCGAGCACGAGCACGAGGGCCGGGCCGGACGCGGCGTCGAGCGTGTCGTCGAGGGAGGTCGAGAGCAGCGTCGCGTCGACGCGCGCGGCCCGAACCCGCTCGACCAGCTGCCGCATGCGCGGGTCGCGCCGGCTGGTGTCGACGTGCACCTCGATCACCGAGGCCGGCGCCGTCTTCACGCGCACGGTGACGGCATGAAAGCCGAACAACACCTGTTTCGCTTTGCTCATGCCGCGCATGGTAGGGGCTTCGCGCGGGGACGCTTCAGCCGCCGCGCCACCAGACCACACCCGCGAGCACGCCGAGCAGCACC
>CAZZWY010000138.1:5394-8867 GCA_964657785.1 uncultured Acetobacteraceae bacterium | reverse complement strand
GTATGCATGCAGCCATGTTCTGGGCGGCAGGGCTCGCCGCGTGACCCTGAACCTGCAGACCGGGCTGATCGTTTATCCAGTCGACCGTTCGGCGACGGCCTCGGCGTCCAGTACCTCGAACCGACCGAGGCCGAAATGGCTGCCGTAGCCGAGGCAGATCGGGCTGGTCACGGGCTCAACGTCTCGAGTCATGTTCAGAGAGGGAGCAGGTGGTACGGGCGGACGAAGGTGCACGGCTTCCAGCATCGCCTGATCCACTGGCTCTCCCTCGAAGGCAAAGCTGCGCGCGACGCTGCCTGGGATGCTGTCCCAGCGTCGGCGCTGCTTCTCCGCCTCAGGCAAGGCACGCCACTGCCGGATCGCTTCTTTCCAATCCATCGACGGATTATGGTGGCCAATCGGCCAAGCCTTCGAGTGCAGATTCACTCTCGGGCGCCTGAAACCGCCACAGACCGAAATGGCTGCAAAAGCCGAGGCAGATCAAGCCGGTCAGCATTTCGGTCGACGCGGAGGCGCCAGCCTATGCCGACGACGCCTTATACGGGTTGACCAGGCGTCAGATTTCGGTACTTGCCTTGCCGAATGCGGTAGCACCGAAATATTTCCATCACACCCAGAGGCTCCAGGTCCGGGCGCGACGGCTTCGTCATCTGCAATGAGCGCAACGAGAGCATCGATTTTACGATGTCGACTGAACACCACCCATCCCATATGGGCCAAGTCCACGCGGCACCCGTCTCGCGGGTGTTCGTGAACCCCACCGTGGCCAGTTGTCCATGCAGCACCGGCACGGTTGGTAGCATCGGCAATCCCTCGACGGCGAGCCGGTTGGCACCCCACATCGCTCCAGTCCGCTTGCGGTCGGGGTCTCCGCTGGAGTCTCGCCACCGCAGCGCGTAGCGCACGTCATCGGTCGGGTCCCAACGCATGGTGTGGGATTCGAGGGGGTCGTCGTAGCGCCATTCGGCAAACAAGCTGCGTTGTAGATGTTCGGGCTTGCAGTCGTCCGCGAGCGTTCGCATGAACCCGAGAAAATGCTGATGTCCTGCGCCGCTCATAGTGCGGAAGGCTGTGTCGGCCATCTTTCCGCTGGCCTTGCCGTTCTCGACAAGTTCCACGCCGTCGCAGCCGAATGCGGCGATGAAATCTACAAACTCACGCTCGTCCGCATGCGATCCGATGGCCGCCTGCTGACTGACGGTACGAAAGGCTTGCGGACTGAGCGTGAGGTCATCCCCGATCCCAAAAGCCTGGCGACCAGAGCCTTGTTGCAGACGCTGGTGCAGTTCATTCACGAAAGACGTTTCGTCCATCGCGTCGACACCCGCAATACCGAGAACGGGTCGCCAGACATCGGACTCACTGTGCCAGCGCATGTGCACGGCATCGCGTCCGAACGCGGACGCTGACGTACGCAGCGCGCCAAGCGCAGCCAGAACGGCCATCGGGTTGTCTCCGCGCAGGCCCGCAAGATGGAACTCGTTGCGATCATTCATATCCTCTCCTGTTGCAGCTGCTCCCACTCGCTGCGGCGGTGATCGGCCAGGCGCAGCAAAGTTTCGAGCCAGGCCAGGCCCCACCACCCATAGCGCCGCGTCAATCGCCAGTAACGGCTGGCAGGCCCTGCATCCACCTTCTCCAGACCGGTGGCGCTATTGGCCTTCAACCGTTGGCCGTCCAGCTCCAGGGTGACGTCGACGGGAGCGTCGTCCACCACCACCGGGGCGAATGGCCTGCAATGACCATGGTGGCTTTCGACGAGATGGAGCAGAAGCTCACGCAGCTCAGGATCTTCCGGCAAAAGGCCGATGCAGGATTCCAGCAAACGCACCGACAAGAGCTCGTGCCGGCTGCCCTGCGGATACCCTGCCCGTTCGCGGGCAGCGAGAAAGGCCTGCTTACCTTGCGGTAGTTCGGCGGACTTCGCCAGCAGTGGGCCGGTCAACCACTGCACGCCATTGCGCAGCAGCGACTGAAATCGTGGGTCGGCTTTGCCCAGGTCGTGTCCGTCACCGGAACTTTGCAGAACACGAACGATGGGCTCGGCCAAGCCGCTGTTTTCGGCGTAATGTCGCGCCAACGCACCAACGCCAGTCAAATGGCTCCGGCCGTCGCGATGCGGCTCGACCAACAACGACCGGAAGTGTCCTGAAGATGCAGCGTCGTCTTCATCGGCGAAGAAGGCGTCGGCTGCCCGTGCGCCATGGCGGCTGGCGGCCTGTGTCTTACGTGGAAATTGCACGATCCAGCCGCCGCCGGGGTGCGGCATCAGTGCACGGTCGAGGCGCGGCATGCGAGCGGCCTGCTGCACGAGTGCGTGCAACCAGGACCAGCGACGGGAGTCGGCTGGCAATTCAGGCAACCAGTTCGACAGTGCAGCGCCAAGCAGCACGGCGAACTCGCGAGCGTCTTCTTGCCAACCTTCGACGCTGTCGGCGGTGAGCAAGGTCAATAGCTCCTGGCGGCCGGCGTCGCCGGGATATTGAGCGATAACGTCCAGGTGCAGACGCAGCACCGCCTCCGGGCGCATGCCTGCATTGGCGCGGTCGCCCCAGTCGGCAACAGGGGTTGGCCCCAAGGTACCCAATTCGTCGAATCCTCCGGCGAGCGCGGGCAGCACCAAAAGGTCGCCGGGCCGCAACGCATTGCCGCCTTCGATCCATGTGCTGTCTTCACGCCCGCGCCAACGCAGTGCTCGATTCGGAGTCGACGATGCGGCGTCAGGGGGCCGCGGCTGGCCCTCCTCCTCGGCGTCGGACAAACCTTCCACATCGGTACCCAGTGAAGCCGGCTGCTTGTCCAGCCAGCGGCGCATCTGCGCATAGGGCACCACGAGGCATTCAGGCGCCGACGGCGGGCAGCGCAGCAGCGCATCGATCTCGTCCGCATCCATGTCCGTCGTTAGATCGGCGCGCCAACAGACTTGCACATCGGAAGGACCGCTGCGAGGGCCATGCAGGAACACGCTCACGTCGGGCGATGGTTCGGGCAACGGCGCTGTCTGCGCTAGCAGGTCCAAATGCGCTGGCAATAGGACCGGTGCTTGCGGCGACGGTGCATTCAATTGCACCAAGTGGTCCCCCTTAGGCAGCAACGGCTCGAGTGCGGCAATGCCGAAATCCACAGACCTGCCGTTCGCGCTCTGCTCTCGTAACCAGACCCAGGTAGCGTTCAAGGCGTTGCCGTACACAGGATCTTCGCTCGGCGCTTGGGTATCGTGCGCTGCGGCGAGGATCACCGCCTGAGCCGGCGTGTCGCGACCGCCCCGGTTGAGGCGGCCGAAGCGCTGGCGCAGTGCGTCCAGGCTGGCGCACTCCGTGACCAGCAGATCGAAGTCCAGGTCGGAGACGGCCGCAGTGGTATCGTCGACCGGAAACGCCGGGCTGGTCGCCGCCACCGGCGGTAACGCACTGTAGACCCCCCGCCCCGTCGGCAACAGGGAGCACGCAGTCGTCGCCGGGAGCACGATCCCG
>CAZZWY010000138.1:0-5384 GCA_964657785.1 uncultured Acetobacteraceae bacterium | reverse complement strand
CCGACCTCCAGTGTCTGCGTCGTCACGACGAAGGTGGCCGTTTGCAGTCGCCGGTTCCAGGCATTGGCCGTGGAAAGCGGCGCCAACGCGTCGGCAATCACATCGTCCTTGTCGATCGGCCGCATGCGGCCGGTGAGCAGCTGCACGGACCGGGCGTCCTTTTGCAACAGCTGGCTCACCTGCCGTGCCGTGTCGACCCGGTTGCAGAAGACTGCGACGGCAGGTGCATCGGTACCTTCCCATTGGCCAGCCAGGCTCAAGGCGTGCGCAGCCAGTTCGACGGCCATGGCGGTGCGCCGCTGGGCGGCATGGCGGCCTTTGGCCTTGACTGCCTCTACGAGCCTGGCGGGCTTGCGGGCCAACTGGCGGCGCCCCAGAACGTGGTCAGGATCGCTGCCTTCAGACGAGGTGTCGCGAAACACCGCTGACATGTCCATGTCCGCGGGAGGTGTGGCGCTCAGCACCGCCACTTCGAACGGCATCGGTAATTGTCGTTCGGCCCATCCGCGGTAGCGTTGAATGGCCTGCAACGTCTGAAGCATCGGCTGCGCGCAATGCGCTTCATCCAGCAAGATCAGCGCGTCGTTGCCCACGAGCCCGGCATGCACCGGCCACATGCCGGACCAGGGGCCGTACGCGCGAAACAATAGGCGCGAGCCGACCTGGTCGACGGTGCTGGCCACGATGGTGGGCTGCAACGGAGTGGCAGCCCAGTCGTCGGATCGCGCTTGACCCCCGCGCAATGCCTGCACGGCCAATGGCAGGTCGCAGCCCGCAAGCGCACGCAATCGCTGCGCGACGTCGTAGAGGATGCCTTCACGGGCTTCCGCCAAGACTTGTGCAAGTCTTAGGGCGCGTTCATGCGCTTCGTCGACGATGACGCGTCGGTCCACCACGAAAAAGATCCGCCGCGGCGCGCGGCGTGATGAGGCGCCGGTTGTGGCCTGCGCTGCCAGCGCGAACACAGCCACGTCCAGGCACGCCGTCTTCCCCGATGCCGTCGGCAATGCGATCGCTGCGGGCCACGCCGCCGTTTGCGAATCGCCAGTGGAGAGAACCCGCTGCGCGAGGGCCGTCTGCCATGCGAACGGGGGGCGGCCCCAGGCAGACTGGAAAAAGGCTCGAAAGTGTTCTTCACCCCAATCAACCATCGTTGCCTCCCTGCACTTCGAAGGGCCGGCACAGCCCATAGCCGCGAAACCTGCCGGCGCCAAGGACGATGGGGCCGATCACCTCGCTGTCGAAGGTGATTACCGCGTGGGTATGCGCCAGGCGCCCGCCACCACTCTTGCGTTGAATGGGCGCGAAGCTGCGGCTTGGCGGCACACCGACGATGCACGAATGCCCGTGCAGCTCCACCCTGACAGGACGCGGCAAGCCGATGTGCAGGCAAGCATCGCTCACCACCCGGGTCGCCTGCTCACGCGCCGACGCACCCGTGCCGTGCCGATCCAGCACGATTGGCGTGACGGTGGCCCAACGCCGCGCAGGAGACGTCCACACGTTGGCGCTCAAGGTGGCGGGTGGCCGCTCACGGAGATCGAGCGTGGCGCTGCATTCCAGGCCGCGACCGTTGAACACGCGAAATTCGCGCGCCTGGCCATCATCGGGTTGCCGCAGCCAGGGTTCCAAAAAATGTGCAGCCTCGGCCGCGGTGACGCTGCGCGGCAGTGCCAGTGCAATACCCAGCAACCGACCGTCGGCATGTGGCTTTCCGGCGAAGGCGAGCGGAAGCAGTGCGACGTGCGGATCGCGCGACGGCGCGCCATCGGGCTCATGGCCGCTCAGCCAAGCTGGCAGAGGCTGGGCGCAGCCAGCGAGCATCGCGCCGCGCAATGCGGCGGTCAGCTGGAGCGTGGACAGCACATTGAGACGTGGCCCACTCAACGAGAGAATGACCAGCCGATCGTCGAAAACGCTGTGTTGCAAACGCTCCGACAGCAACGGAGGCGTAGCCGGCAAATAAGCCTGCCAGCGGCCGGGCTCCGGCCTTAGCGACACGGGCAGCACCGGAAACTGCGTTTCCAACTGCTGCTGCAATTGCTCTTTCGCCTTGCCCTTGGCGTCTTGGAGCGCCTGCTTCATCGACGCGTACGCCAGCACGGACTGCTTGTTCATCCGGCGTTCGAGATACGCCAGGCGGCCCGCACTGCTGACGCGCAACCGCACTGCGGTTGTGCCCTCGCCGGGTGTCCACGTGGGCGATGGCGGGCCAGGCTCCACCCACATGCGCACCAGCGACGCTGAGTGCCCGATGCAGGTGACCTTAGCGCACAAGGTGGCGAGCGCCGCCTGGTGATGGTCCGGTAGCGCCACGGCCCAGACCCAATGGACGAGTGGGTGGTGCGGCACGGCCACTGGAAACGAGCGTGGTTGCCGGCTGCGGAACTCCGGCAACTGCGCCAGCCCGGCGCGTTTGGCCTTGTCCATCGACAGCGCACCCGCGTTCAGGATGGCCTCGACGGCTTTCATCGACGACACGCCCACATCGTTCACTGGCACGTAATGCGTCACGTTGCTACGAGCCTGGTGCCCACTGGCACACAAGGCTGGCGGCGGCAGCGCTTCCAGCCAGCGCAAAACGTCGCCCTCCGCTGCGTCGCAACCGGTTTCGAACCACGCGGCGGCCAATGCCATGTAGACCCGGTCCGGATGCGGCGGCCATTCCGGCTGCTGCTTGCGGGCCCCGTCGGCGCTGGCCATCGCCCACCCCATGAGGTAGTCGGCGGCGAGCGCGAACATCACGCGGCTCCTTCGGTCTGCGACGCGGCCAGATCCTGGCTACGCGCAACCAGATGCAGCAACTCTTCGCTGGGCTGCAACGTGATGGCGCCTTCCCACGGCAGCCCTTTGCCGCGGGCCTCATCCAAGGCAGTGGCAAACAGCGAGAGAGCCGCCGGGCCGTCGAGTGCGAAGCGTTGCGCCGGCAAGCCCGGCTGGCTCAGCAATTCCCACTCCAGCGGTTGCGTGGGCAGCAGGAAGCAGCGTGAACGCAGATCTATCCCCGCCTCGGCGGCCAGTGTGGCGCCCAGCAATCCGAGTGCAGCCAGGGTAGTACGTGCAGCGACGTCTACGGCCGCATCGGAGTCGGCCCGGCCCTGAGCCGGAAACCGAAGCCGCCGCAATGCGGGCAGCGAGATGACGGTGGTTTGCAGCGCGTATCCCATTGTCACACCACCGTCGGCCAGCGTGGGCGTGACGTTGCCGTGGTTGGCTTCGGACGGCTTACCCTCCTTACCGATCTTCTTTGGTTGGTTTTTGTCGCGGACGGCCAAGTCTGGATCGCGTGTCCAGTCCAAATCGGCATCTCCGGGTTGCCGTCGCTCGTACAGCACGGCAGCCTCCTTCATGATCTGCGCCTGGTCGAGCCGGCTGCTGGCCTTGCGGCCGAGTTGGACGTGGTAGCCCACGATCTCGGATACCAGTGCGCGCGGGAACTTGACGCCCAAGCCACCGCGGGGGCCGGTCGAATCCCACAGCCCATAAACCAGTGAGGTGGGATTGAGTCCGAACAAGCCCGTGGCATTTCGAATATCGGCATCGTCAAGCATCCGGCCCTTGGTGGACTTTCGGAAGACGACCCCGTCGCAGAGGCTGTCGCGCAGCAGCGCGTCGGCAATGCGGTGTGAGGCCTCGAGACTGCTGACGCTGAAATGCTTGCGTAAACGCCCGTCTTCGAAGTGCACCGTCAGCACTGGTAGCTCCAGCAGGCCACTGCGTTGCGCTTCGAGCAGGGCCAACTCCATGTGATTGGCTTCGGACTGAACGGAATTGAGCAGCACGCAGTCGACAGTGCCGCCGCCTTCCACGATTCGCTTCTCGAACGCGTACTTTCCTCCCTCGTAAGTCGGAGGGAATACCTTGTCGCCGATGCCGCCGGCGGGCTGCAACTTCGTGATGCGCCGCAACGCAGCACCGGATCCGGCCACAGCGTCCCGCAGCGCGTCGAACGTTAGAGTGAGGGTGCTCGCATTCATGTCTGGCGTTTCCTTCGTCGGTCGATGTAGATTCGGCGCGGTTTCTGATCCTTCGAAAACTCAAAAATTAAAGGCCGTTACTCCTGGCTTCGGCCCAACTCAGTGCGAAGCCGCCTTGACGCGACACGCATTTCGGGGTGGAGCGCCGCCGAGTCCGACGACGTTCCAGGAGGCCCCGCGAAGCGGGGAAGTCCAAGCCGATCAAGCGGCACTGCCGCTCAAGTCCAAGCTTCAATGAGGGACCGACTGGATGATTGGCAGTATGCCCCCTTTCGCTGCGGCGATCCAGCCTTCCCTGCCCTTCCTCTGAATTCCAATAAACGCTTTTCGTCGTTTCAGTTCGAGCGTAGAGACTGACCATTGGCCACAGCGAGCCGGTCGCTGGCCTTCACTGTTGAGCCGCCGTACCCGCTGGTTCTAACGATCTGCTTGTCGGCCTGTCCGCATTGTGTTGATCGCCAGGCTCATCCGATGACCATGAAACAGCCTTCAGCCTGATCGTTTATCCAGTTCAGCCGAGCCCCGCCAACCCGCGTCTCAGCCTCTCCCCCACTGCCTCCACCAACCCCTCCGGCCACAGCACCTCCACCTCGGGCATGTGCCTCAGGATGTCCATGACCAACTCGCGCGGATCCGCATACGGCAGGTCGAGGTTCCACCGCCCTTGCGCATCCAGCCACCCGCGCTGCTTCGGGTGCCAGGTCTCCGCCGACACCCATCGCGACCGCTCGGGCGAGAAGCGCAGCCGCGCCGTCTGCACCTCGCGGCCGGCGAAGATGCCATAGCCCGAGCCCAGCACTTCGTCGAGCTCGCTCTCGGCAATGTCGATCGCCGCCCGGTCGAGCACCCGTGCGGCCACGATCGCGTCGACGGCGAAGCTGCGCAGGCCATCGCGCAGATGGCACCAGGCGTCGAGGTACCAGTTGTCCCGGTAATGGATGAGCCGCTGCGGCGAGACCTCGCGCTCCCCGCGAACGTTCCGCCCCCGCCCGTGGTAGCCGATGACGAGCCGCCTGCGGCGCAGCAACGCCGACCCCACCGCCTGGAAATGCGGCACGTCGACCTTGCGCGCACCGACGGTCTGCACCCGGATGCGCCGCACGACTTCGGCGCTCGCATGCGCGCCGGTGCCGAGCAGCGCCGACAGCCGCTTCATCAACGGCGCGATGTGGGCACCGAGCAGGCCGCCGGCGTCGAGGTTGGCGAGCAGGTGCTGCATGGTGAGCAGCGCATGGATTTCCTCGGCGGTCAGCCAGAGGCCCGGCAACTCGTACTGCGGCCCGACGGTCGGCTGGGTGAGGTCCAGCCGATAGCCACCGTCCTGCCGGTCCCAGACCAGGGGCGTGTTCAGGCGGTCGCGCAGCACTGCAAGATCGCGCTTGAGCGTCGATGAAGAAATCTCGAACT
>CAZZWY010000137.1:3561-8884 GCA_964657785.1 uncultured Acetobacteraceae bacterium | reverse complement strand
CCGGCGCCACGTGCCGACACTGCACTGGACCACCGTCCGCGCCGACCTGATCGCCGGCGTCACCGTCGCCGCGATCTCGCTGCCGCAGAGCATCGCCTACGCGCTGATCGCCGGCGTCGACCCGCGCTTCGGACTCTACGCGGCGATCGTCTTCACCGCCGTCGCCGGCCTGCTCGGCTCGTCGCGGCACCTCGTCAACGGGCCGACCGGCGCGGTCTCGCTGGTCGTCTTCGGCGCACTCGCCTTCATCGACCCGGAAGCGCGCCTCGACGCGTACGAAGCGCTCTTCCTGCTCGCGGTGCTGATCGGCGCCATCCAGATCCTGATCGCGGTGCTGCGCCTCGGCGACCTGACGCGCTACATCTCCGAGTCGGTCGTCACCGGCTTCATCGTCGGCGCCGCGGGCCTCACCCTCATCGGCCAGGTCGCCAACGCGCTCGGCGTGAAGGCGCAGGGCACCGGCCACCAGCACGTGCTGTGGCGGCTCTGGCTGACGCTGACGCAGGCCGCGTCGCCGAACGGGAAGGCGGTCGCGATCAGCGTGGGGGCGATCGTGCTGGCGCTCGCCGCCCGTCGGCTGGTGCGGCGCTTCCGCCTGCCACAGCTCGACATGTTCGCCGTGCTCGTCCTCGTGTCGGCTTTCGCCTGGGCGGTCGGCTGGTCCGAGCACGGCGGCGGCGCGAAACCGGCGGTGGCGCTGATCGAGGCGGTGCCGGCCAGCCTGCCGGGTTTCCACATCCCGGACATCCAGTGGCGCTGGTTCCTCGACCTGTCGGGCAGCGCCGCGTCGATCGCGGTGCTCGGCCTGCTCGAGGCCCTCGCGATCGCCAAGGCCATCGCCCACAAGTCGGGCCAGACGCTCGACTACAACCGCCAGATCCTCGCCGAGGGCGTCGGCAACCTGGTCGGCGGTTTCTTCCGCTGCATGCCGGGGGCGGGCTCGCTCTCGCGCACCGCGATCAATTACCAGGCCGGCGCGCAGACCCGTTTCTCCGGCGTCTTCACCGCCGCCATCGTCGCGCTCGTCGTGCTGACGCTCGGGCCGCTGACCGCCTACATCCCGAAGCCGGCGCTGGCCGGGCTGCTCATGGTCGCCGCGGCGCGGCTCATCGACCCCGCGCGGCTGCGCTACGTCATCCGCGGCTCGCGCTACGACGCGGCACTGCTGATCGCGACGGCGCTGGTCGCGGTGTTCGTCGACATCGAGTTCGCGATCCTGATCGGCGTCGCCCTCTCGGTGCTCGGGTACATGCCGCGCGCGGCCAAGCTGAAGGCGACCGAACTCGCCGTCTCGCCCGAGCGCGTGGTGCGCGAGCGCCAGCCCAGCGACCCGCCGGGCCGCGACGTGGTCATCATCGACCTCGAAGGCGAGCTCTTCTTCGGCGCCGCGCCGGACATGGAGCGGCATCTGAAGGACGCCGCCGAGCTTGCGCGAGTCCGCGGCGTCGGCTGCCTGGTGCTGCGGCTGAAGCGGGTGCGCAACCCCGACGTCGTCGCGCTCGAGGAACTCGACAAGTTCCTGCGTGCCGCGCCGGCACGGGGCCTGACGGTGCTGCTCGCCGGCGTGCGACCCGACCTGCTGCAGGCGTTGCGCCGCATCGGCATCACCTCGTACCTCGACGCCGAGCACCTTTTTCCGGAGGAGGACGACAACTTCTCGGCCACGCTGAAGGCCATCCGCAAGGCCTACGCGATGCGCGGTGCGACGGACGACGCGTGGCCGGTCGCCTCCCCGGTGGGCGGCGCCTACTACCTGGTGTGAAGCGCACGGACCCGCCCGGGACCGGCGCAACGGCGTAGAGTGCCGCGATGGATCCGACCACCCGCCCCGCCGTGCTCGACCTGATCGGCAACACCCCGCTGGTGCCCGTCACGCGCTTCGACACCGGCTGCTGCACGCTGCTGCTGAAGCTCGAATCGCAGAACCCCGGTGGCTCGATCAAGGACCGCATCGGCGTCGCGATGATCGAGGCTGCCGAACGCGACGGCCGGCTCCAGCCCGGCGGCACGGTCGTCGAGGCGACCGCCGGCAACACCGGGCTCGGCCTGGCGCTCGTCGCCCGCGCCAAGGGCTACCGCGTGGTGCTGGTCGTGCCCGACAAGATGTCGTCCGAGAAGGTGCTGCACCTGAAGGCGATGGGCGCCGAGGTCCACACGACGCGCAGCGACGTCGGCAAGGGCCACCCCGACTACTACCAGGATCTCGCCGGGCGCCTGGCCGCCGACATCCCCGGCGCGTTCTTCGCCGACCAGTTCAACAACCCCGCCAACCCGCTGGCGCACGAGACCGGCACCGGCCCGGAGATCTGGGCGCAGACCGGCCACGACGTCGACGCGATCGTCGTCGGCGTCGGCTCGGCCGGCACGATCACCGGCCTGACGCGCTTCTTCCGCAAGGTGCAGCCGAAGCTCGGCTTCGTGCTCGCCGACCCGGTCGGCTCGATCCTCGCCGAGTACACCCGCAGCGGCACGGTGGGCGAGGCGGGCTCCTGGGCCGTCGAAGGCATCGGCGAGGACTTCGTGCCCGGCATCGCCGACCTCGGCGGCGTCACCCACGCCTACTCGATCAGCGACGAAGAGAGCTTCGGCACCGCGCGCGAGCTGTTGAAGCGCGAGGGCATCCTCGGCGGCTCGTCGACCGGCACGCTGCTCGCCGCCGCGCTGCGCTACTGCCGCGCGCAGACCGAGCCGAAGCGCGTCGTCAGCTTCGTCTGCGACACCGGCACGCGCTACCTCAGCAAGGTCTACAACGACCAGTGGATGGTCGACCAGGGACTTTTGAAGCGGGCCCGCTACGGCGACCTGCGCGACATCGTCTCGCGCCGCACCGAGGACGGCAACGTCGTCTCGGTCGCGCCCGGCGACACCCTGCTGACCGCGTTCCA
This sequence comes from uncultured Acetobacteraceae bacterium, assembly GCA_964657785.1. Taxonomy (GTDB): domain Bacteria; phylum Pseudomonadota; class Gammaproteobacteria; order Burkholderiales; family Burkholderiaceae_C; genus LMDS01. The sequence continues at coordinate 5,999 of CAZZWY010000137.1, read as the reverse complement.
GCGCATGCGCCTGGCCGACGTGTCGCAGCTGCCGGTGCTCGACGGCGAGCGGCTCGTCGGCGTCGTCGACGAATCCGACCTGCTCTTCAAGGTGCACGGCGACGCGGCGCATTTCCACGAACACGTCGCGACGGCGATGAGCGCGGCGCCGCAGACCCTCGCGCCGTCGGCGCCGCTCTCGGAGCTGCAGGCGGTGCTCGACCGCGGGCTGACCGCGATCGTCGCCGACGCCTCGGGCTTCCACGGCCTCATCACCCGTTTCGACCTCTTGAACCACCTGCGCCGGAGCCTGACATGAGCGAGAAGAAGAACCACCGCTTCGCCACCCGCGCGATCCATGCCGGCCAGGCGCCCGACCCGAGCACCGGCGCGATCATGCCGCCGATCTACGCCACCTCGACCTACGTGCAGTCGAGCCCCGGCGTGCACAAGGGCCTGGACTACGGCCGCAGCCACAACCCGACGCGCTGGGCCTGGGAGCGCTGCGTCGCCGATCTGGAAAGCGGCGCGCAGGCCTTCGCGTTCGCGTCGGGCCTGGCCGCGATCTCGACCGTGCTCGAGCTGGTTCCGGCGGGCTCGCACGTCGTCAGCGGCGACGACGTCTACGGCGGCACCTTCCGCCTTTTCGACAAGGTGCGGCGCCAGAGCGCGGGCCTCTCCTTCAGCTACGTCGACTTCACCGAGCCCGAGAACCTGCTCGCGGCGCTGACGCCGCAGACGAAGCTGATCTGGGTCGAGACGCCGACCAATCCGCTGCTGAAACTCGCGGACCTGCGCGCCGTCGCCGAGATCGCCCGTTCGCGCGGCGTGCTCACCGCCGTCGACAACACCTTCGCGAGCCCCTTCAACCAGCGGCCGCTCGAACTCGGCATCGACATCGTCGTGCACTCGGCGACCAAGTACCTCAACGGCCACTCGGACGTGATCGGCGGCATCGCGGTCGTCGGCGCCGACCCGCGGCTCGACGCGGTGCGCGAGCGCCTGGGCTTCCTGCAGAACTCGGTCGGCGCGATCGCCGGGCCGTTCGACAGCTTCCTCGCCTTGCGGGGCCTGAAGACGCTCGCGCTGCGCATGGAGCGCCACAACCGCAGCGCGCTCGAACTCGCGCAGTGGCTGCAGGCCCAGCCGCAGGTGGCGCGCGTGCACTACCCCGGCCTGCCCTCGCACCCGCAGCACGCGCTCGCGAAGGCGCAGATGCGCGCCGCCGGCGGCGCGGAATCGGGAGGTTTTGGCGGCATGATCTCGCTCGACCTGAAGACCGACCTCGCCGGCGCCCGGCGCTTCCTCGAAGCCGTGACGGTCTTCGCGCTGGCCGAAAGCCTCGGCGGCGTCGAGAGCCTGATCGAGCACCCGGCGATCATGACGCACGCGACCATCCCGGCCGAGACGCGGGCGAAGCTCGGCATCGGCGACGGGCTGGTGCGGCTCTCGGTCGGCATCGAGGCGGTCGAAGACCTGCGCGACGATCTGGCGCAGGCGCTGGCGGCGATCTGAAGGCCCCTTCGGCACGGCGCGTGTTCAATCGCGCGGCGCCGGACGGGCGCCGCACTTCCGGCCGCGACTGGTCTGCCGCCATCACGACATGGGTTCGCAACCTGACGGTGCGGCAGCTCGCGGGCATCGTCGGTGGCAACTTCGGCCCCCTCGAATTCATCGGCACGCCCGAGACGATCGCCGACCAGATGCGGCAATGGCTCGAGGAGCGCCGCAGCGACGGCGCCAACAGCATGTTCCCGTACCTGCCGCAGGGGTTCGACGAGTTCGTCGACCGGGTCGTCCCGAGCTGCAGCGCCGCCACCTCTTCGGCACCGAGTACGAAGGGCCCACCCTGCGCGAGAACCTCGGCCTGCCGCGGCCGGCGGACCGGTTCGGCTGACGCTGGGCCGTCGGCGCGGCACGCCGGGTCACCCGGCTGGTGGCGTCGCGGCCGCGTCGTCCTCCTGCGCGGCATTGCGCAACAGCCAGTCGGCAAAGGCCTCGACGTCGGCCCGGCCCACCGCATGCCGCGAGGTGACCAGGTGGTAGGCCCGGGGTGACGCGATCCGTTGGTCGAACGGCGCGACCAGCCGCGGCGGGCCGGCACGAAGGGGAGTCTCCGCCGCTTTGCGCGCCCTGCGCGCCGCCGACCGGGGCGCGGCCATGTACCGCCGCACCAGCGGACTGATCGCGAGCGCCACCCCCTGGCCATCGATCGCGGCCTGGATCAGCTGGTCGTAGTGACTGAAGCGCAGCCGGCCGGCAGGCTTCAGGCGCGGCAGGCCGACCGCTTCGAGCCACATCGTCCAGGAGGCGGCGGGGCGGACGGTGTCGGCATGTTCCTGTTCGAGCAGCACGTGGTGGCGCAGGTCGTCGGGCTCCCGCAGCGGCTGGCCGCCGAGGCCCAGCAGCCCGGGCGCACAGACGGGGAACACCTCCTCGCCGAAGAGCCGGCGCGCGCC
>CAZZWY010000137.1:0-3541 GCA_964657785.1 uncultured Acetobacteraceae bacterium | reverse complement strand
GACGCGTTCGCGCTCGATGTCGAGAATCCGGTTGTCGGCGGCGATGCGGATGTCGATGTCCGGGTGCTCGGTGCGAAAGTCCATCAGCCGCGGCACGAGCCAGAGCGACGCGAAACCCATCGTGCACGACACCGTGACCGAACTGCCGGCGCCGGCGCGCAGCTCGCCGACCGCATCGGTGAGCAGGCGCATCGCCTCGGCCGCGGCCCGGTAGAGCGTCTGCCCGGCCTCGGTGAGGCGGATCTGCCGGTGGTGACGTTCGAAGAGCGGCGTGCCAAGCTGCTCCTCGAGCGTCTGCACCTGCCGACTGATCGCCGACTGGGTCAGGAACAGCTCCGCCGCCGCCCGGGTGAAACTGAGCTGGCGCGCAGCGGCCTCGAAGCCGCGAAGGAGATCGAGCGAGGGCAGGAGGCGACTCATTCGCATGCGCCCGGCTCATGCGACGGATTCGAAATTCTCGTTTGCGCAGAGGCCCGCATGCCGGGAATATAGCGACATCGCCGCCGCAACCCTCAATGCGGTCCAAGCATGCAGGGAGCCCATCATGAAGAATTCGTCGAACCCCCGAAGCGTCTCGCTCGAAAAGAACCGCAGCCTGTTGCTGACCGACGCCAAGGGCGCCTGGGTCCGCTGCCGGGACGGCGGGCTCTGGATCACGCAGGACCAGGATGTGCGCGACATCGTGCTCGCGCCCGGCGAGACGTTCACCTTCGACCGCGACGGCACGGCGATCGTCTCGGCACTCGTCGGCTCGTCGGTCGAGTTGCAATCGCAGTCGCAATCGCACGGCCTGACCGTCCGGGTCCACTGAGCATGGACGCCCGGACCGACACGCCTGCCGGGCCGCCCGACCGGTGGCTACCCGGCGCGTGGCTGCACGACGGCACGCCCGTGCGCATCCGACCGATCCGCGCGGACGACCTCGAACTCGAACGCCGCTTCGTCGACGGCCTCTCGCGAGAGACGCGCTACCAGCGGCTGATGTCCGGCCGCGGCCTGCAGCCCGGCGAGCTCGAGCGCTGGACCGACATCGATCCGGCGCGCGAAATCGCGCTGATCGCCGTGGCCCCGGTGGACGGCGTCGACGACGAACTCGGCGTGGCACGCTGCGTTCGCGATGCCGGCGACCCCGGCGCCTGCGACTTCGCGATCGTCATCGCCGACCGCCTGCAGCACCAGGGACTCGGCGAGGCGCTGCTGCGCGCGCTGATGCGGGCCGCGGCCGACGCCGGCATCGCGCGCCTGAGCGGCATCACGCTGTCGGACAACCGCGGGATGATCGCACTGGCGCGGCGCCTCGGCCTGCGCATCCGGCGCGATCCGGGCGATGCGACGGTGATGCGCCTCGACGCCGATCTCGGTTCGTTCTAGAATATGATGATCGTCATATTCAGCCGCCGCCCACCATGCCGTCGCCCTCCCCCAGCCGCCGCGAAGCCACGCACGAACGCATCCTCGAGGTGGCGGCGCGCGACGTTCGGCGCAGCGGCTACGCCGGCATCGGCGTCGCCGACGTGATGAAGCAGGCCGGCCTGACGCACGGCGGCTTCTACGCCCACTTCGAATCGCGCGACGCGATGCTGGCCGAAGCCGTGGAACGAGCGGGCCGCGATACGTCGGCGAGTCTTGCGAAACGCATCGCCGTGCGGCAGGCCGAGGGCGTCGGCGCCTTGCGTGCGCTGGTCGAGATCTACCTGTCGGAGGCGCACCTGGCCGGCACCGAGTTCGGCTGCGTCGTCGCCGCGCTCGCGTCCGAGATGCCGCGCCAGTCGGCGGCCGTGCAGGCGGCATCGGCGGCGCGGGTGCGCGGGCTCGTGACACTCGTGCGCCGTGCCCTGCCGGCGGGTGCGCCGAAGGAGCAGGCGATGGCCATCGCCGGCGCGATGGTCGGCAGCCTGCAACTCGCCCGCGCACTCGGCCCCAACGCCGAAGGCCGGGCGATGCTGACCGCAGCCCGGCAGGCGCTGCTCGCCCAGCACGACCCGTGAGTACCGTGAATCAACCCCGATCGATTTCCATCGACCCAAAATATGACGACCATCATATTAATGCCGATTCCACCCGAAAGCCTCCCATGAAACTCGACAATGCCACGCTTCTCATCACCGGCGCCAACCGCGGCCTCGGCCTGGCCTTCGCGAAAGAAGCGCTCGCCCGCGGCGCCCGCAAGGTGTACGCCGCGGCGCGCGACCCCGCCTCGATCACGCTGCCCGGCGTGGTGCCGATCCGGCTCGACGTGACGCGGCCGGACGACATCGCCGCCGCCGCGCTCGCCTGCACCGACGTGACGATCCTGATCAACAATGCCGGCATCGCCTCGACCGGCGGCTACCTGACCGAGACCAGCCTCGCCTCGGCGCAGGCCCACCTCGACACCAACTTCTTCGGCCCGCTGCGCATGATCCAGGCTTTCGCCCCGGTGCTGGCGGGCAACGGCGGCGGGGCGATCGTCAACGTGCTGTCGGTCGTCAGCTGGGTCAACCCGCCGCTGCTGGGCGTCTACGGCGTCAGCAAGTCGGCGGCCTGGGCGATGACCAACGGCGTGCGCACCGAACTCGCGCCGCAGCAGACGCAGGTGCTCGCGCTGCACGTCGGCTTCATCGACACCGACCTCACCGCCGGCTTCGACGTGCCCAAGTCACGCCCGGAGGACGTGGTTCGCACGACGCTTGACGCCCTCGAAGCCGGCGCCAGCGAAGTCCTCGCCGATGCGCTCACGCGCGATGTGAAGAAGGGCCTCTCGGCCGACCCGGCGGTCTACCTGCAGGCGATGGATCGGACGGAGCAGCAGGCATGAGCACCACAGCGGCACGTCATGACGCGGCCCTCGCCGTCGAGAAAGCCGGCCTGCCGGCCTCGCCCTGGCCGATCTTCTGGGTCGCGAGCATCGCCGTGTTCCTCGTGTCGCTCGACACGACGATGCTCTACGCCGCCTTCGGCGCGGTGCGGGCCGGCTTTCCCGGCACCTCGGCGGCCGACATGTCGTGGGTGCTCAACGCCTACACCGTGATCTACGCGGCGATGCTGATCCCGGCCGGCGGCCTCGCCGACACGCATGGCCGCAAGCGCGTGTTCATGCTCGGCGTGACCTTGTTCCTGGCCGCGTCGGCGGCCTGCGGCTTCGCGGCCAGCGTCGAATGGCTGATCGCGGCGCGCGCCTTGCAGGCGGTCGGCGCGGCGCTGCTGACGCCGGCGTCGCTCTCGATCGTGCTGGCGGCGTTTCCGCAGAGCAAGCGGGCGGTGGCGGTGAGCCTCTGGGGGGCCGTCGGCGGCCTGGCCGCTGCCATCGGCCCGAGCCTCGGCTCCTTCGTCGTCGCCTCGGCCGGCTGGCCCTGGGCGTTCTACCTCAACCTGCCGCTGGGGGCGCTCTCGCTCTGGTTCGGCGCGGGCCTGCTCAAGGAAGCCAGGCGCCCCGAGCACCGCCGGCCGGTCGACGGCGTCGGCATGCTGCTGCTGATCGTCGCCGTCGGGGCGGTGGCGCTCGCCATCGTGCAGTCGGAGTCGCCGCACTGGACGCGGTCGGAAATCTGGGTGGCGGCCG
>CAZZWY010000136.1:5139-8939 GCA_964657785.1 uncultured Acetobacteraceae bacterium | reverse complement strand
GTACTGATCTGCCATTTGCGATCGCGGCGCGTTCGGCGTCACGAAGCCCGCCGCAGTCAGCGCCTTCAGATCGAGATCGACCTGTCGCGACACGGCGACCGGCTTCTCCGGCACCGGCGTCACGGCTTCGGCCGCGGCGGCCGGGCGCAACGGCACCGCCTTTTCCGGCGCCGCCGGCGCGAAACTCGGGGTCGGAATCACCACCCCCGCACGTCGAAGTTGCTCCAGGCGCTCGGCCGCTTGCTCGATCAGACTGCTCATTGAAGTCAACCCGCCTGTCTGGCTGCGACGACCGACATGGCGATCAACGCGATCACGAATATCCCGACCAGGCCGCCGGACCCGAGGAGAAACCGGACGAAATCATTCCGTTCACGGCGCTTGTCCATCGGATTGATCACCCGGGACACCACGCCGAGAACGGGCAGCTCGACGAAATCCCGAAGGTCGTTCGCATGGTGGAAGACCGGCCGCACCTGGCTGGCGGCGAATGCGAAGAAAAGGCCCGCGGCGAGCGCGACGACGAGCGCTGCCGGCAACAGCAGCAAGCGATTCGGCGAGACCGGCTTCGGAGAGACGCGTGGCGGATCGATCAGCCGGAAATCGGCGACGCCCGAAGCAACATCCAGATCACCCGACATCACCGCCGACTCGCGTCTCGCGACCAGATCTTCGTAATTCTTCTTGTTGACCGCGTAATCGCGATTGAGCTGCGAGGCCTCGGCCTCGAGTTGCGGTGCGGTGGTGATCATCTGCCGGGCCTGGGCATACCGCGCCGAGTATTCCGCCACACGCGCCTTCATCGCAGCGACCTGCACCTCGGCGGTCGCCTGGATCTTGCTCAATTCCTGAAACACCAGGTTGGCATTCGCGTTCGAACCCATCGGCACGGCCATCGCGGCCTTGCGGAGCTCCTTGACCTCACGCTTCTTTTGGTCTTCGAGGTCGCGAATCAATTTGCGCGTCGTCACGATGTCCGGGTGCTCTTCGGTGAAGCGCTGCAGCAGGGCATCCAGATTCTGTTTCTGCGCCGCCAGACGGGCGTCGATTTCCGGCGTGGCGACCGAGGTGGCAGACTCCTGCAGCAGGCTTTGGGTCGCGATGTTCGACGCTTCGGCCTTCTGGCCCTCGAGTTGCGCTTTGGCCGCATCGCGGGCGTTCTCCGCCTCGCGCAGCGCGAGTCGGGCGGTGTCGAGTTGCTCACTGAGCGACGCGAGCCGCCCCGCAGAGTCTTTGCCGTCGCCGGACTGCAATTGGATGTTGCGCAGGCGGAACTCCTTCAGCTTCGACTCGGCGTCTTCGAGCCTGGCCTCGTAGCTCTTGATCTGCTCGTTGAGGAAGGTCTTCGCCGAGGCGGTGTCCTTGCGACTGGCACCGAGGCTGGACTCGACGAAGATCGATACCAGCGACTGGATGACCCGCTGCGCCTTGGCCGGATCGGAGTCGCGAAACGACAGCGAATAGAGGTTGTCCCGCCCGACGTTCTTGATTTCGAGCGAGTTCATCAGCTCGGCGATCAACGCTTCCTGTTGCGCCTTCGATTCTGTTTTCAGATCGAGATCGGCCATGCGAATCAGCTTTTCGACGTTCGGACGGCTGATCAGCGTGCGGCTCAACATGATGACCTGCTGCTCGACGTTGGGCTGCACCGCGAGCCCCGACATCAAGGGCTTGAGGATGGACTGGGTATCGACGAAGATGCGTGCAGTTGCCTCGTAGCGGTCGGGCACGCGGAACACGACGATGGCCGCGATGATGCCGACCAGCCAGGCGACCAGCAGCGACTGCCAACGGAATCGCCACATGCCCTTGGCGATCGTCGTGATCTGAGCGACCAACTCTTCCATGTGAGGGGTAGGTAGTGTTTCGTTAGCAGCCGACGGCGTGTCGAAGGGTGCCGCCTCGGCGCGGAGCTTCGGTTCAGCCGCCGACCGCGCGCGCCGATCGGTTCGGCCTTGGGTTCAGAAAAGACTCTGCGGAATGATCAGGATGTCGCCCGGCCGCATCTCGACGTTGGCCGATATGTCGCCGCGCTTGATCAGATCCTTGATGCGAACCGAGTACTGCTTCGCACCGTCGGCGTTGCGCAAGATGCTCGCGTCGTTGCCCGCTGCGAAGTCGGTCAGACCGCCGACGGCGATCATCACGTCGAGCAGCGTCATCTGCTGCTTGTAGGGAAGGAACTGCGGCTTCGCGGCTTCGCCGACGACGCGGATCTGCTGGTCGTACGGCCCGACGAAGCCGGTGACGATGACGGTGACGACCGGATCGCGAACGTACTTGCCGAGCAGCTTCTCGATGTCGCGCGCGATCTCGACCGAATTCTTGCCCTGCGCGACGAGCTCGTCGATCAGCGGCGTGGAGATCTTGCCGTCCGGGCGCACCGGCACCGCCATCGACAGTTCGGGGTTGCGCCAGACGATGATGTTGATGTTGTCGCCCGGGCCGACGATGTAGCTGTAGTCCGTGGTCGATGCGGTCGCCGGGGCCGGCGGGTACTTGGTGCCGATCGCACAGCCGGCGAGGCTCAAGCTCAGACCAAGGCCGATCAGGGCGGCACCGGCGAGGCGGGCGAACCGGTCGAGACAAGTCTTCATGAAACGCTTTCCAGGAACGGGTGGAGCTTTGGACCGAGGCGAGACAGACGCTCGGCGGGCCGAAAACGACCTGGTCCGTTGCAGCGAGCGCGGATCATGTCATAGCGAATCGGGCCGGAGCAATCGACGAACGAGGCCGTCCGGGATGCAGGCGAAGCATGTGGGACATAGCGCACGCTTACCGCGATTCCGGCGAAGTGGGGGTGGCGGGCGCACCGCCGAGCTGCGGCCGGATGAACCGGAGAAGCAGCTGTTGAAGCGGGTTCGCATTGCCGAACGGACGCCAGGTGAACCGGAGCTTCTGCCGGTAGGCGTCGAACTGCATCGCCCACGGCGCGGGCCGCGTCCGGCCGCGTCCGAGCAACACCTTGAGCACTTCGGTGCCCATGACACCGGCACACAGGTCACAGGCCATCTTCGTCGACGGCCCTCGGCGCTCCTGGAAGTTGACCGCCTCGGGGGCGACGAGGTAGTGGCGCTGCTGCATCGCCGGAGACAGGCCGGCGATGAACCGGGCGTACTGTTCCTGGACGTCGCAACCCTCGAGCCGGAAGTAGTCTTCGAAGCTCATTCCCTTCGGATCGAACAGGAGCATCGACACCCCCATGCCGAGCGGTGCGGCCGTCAGTGCGGGGATGCCGCGCGCATGGCACTCGGCGAAGACCCTCCGCCGGGCCTCGATCGCGAAGAAGTCGATCGAGTCGACATAGACATCGACATCTCGGAGGAAGTCGTCGAGGTTCGCGGCCGTGATGCCATCGGGGAAGCGCCGGATGTCGACTTCCGGGTTGATCTCCGCCGCCATTTCGGCCATCACGTCGATCTTCGGCCTGCCGATCGTCGGCATCGAGGCGCCGGTCTGGCGGTTGAAGTTGTGGATCTCGAAGCGGTCGAAGTCACCGATGTTGAAGTTGGCGACACCCAGCCGCGCGAGCGTGAGGAGATGGGCGCCGCCGACCGCGCCGAGGCCGGCGATGGCGGCACGTTTGCCGCGCAGGCGCGCCTGCTCGTCCAGCGTCAGCCAGCCGATGTTTCGCGAAAAAGCCTTGTCGTAGTCAAAATCCGCTGAGGACACGGGTGCCTCCGGGAAGACATGTAAGAAACATCGGGAACATCCCTCTTCTCGTTTGACTATCGCATCATTTGGCATGCCAACCTCGGTCGCGCTTGCCACCACGATGAAGACTTCCGCCCCCACCCTTC